>JBDKKX010000006.1:0-26265 GCA_039795795.1 Bacteroidota bacterium
TTTGACCCTATATTAAACATTTTTAGAAATTTGCCCAAAGAAAAGCATCCTTTTTCGATTGGGCAAATTTTTTTTAACCTTTTTTTAACCCTCTAAATTCGGTTAAATGTTTTATCATGTAGAGTGGTTCTGCCCTTCGATTGTTGACAATGGCGGCAAAAACCGATGTGCCATCCGCACTTTCCCTTACTTTTTCCAAGTAAGTCGAAGGTAAATCGCCTGCTAAAAAAGATTTCCAAAGCAAGGCACCATTATTATCAAATTGAAGCAGGTCGAGTTGACTGGGTCTATAAAACGTTGCGCAATAGCCCCCCGAAACACTTTTGAAAAGCGGTGTTAAAACTTGTACATCAAAAAGGTTTCCCCAATTGTTTTGAGTGACAAAATTGCCGTTTTGCAATACTTTCATCGTCCAATAGGAAAATCCGACATTCGTTGTCGGTCCATAGACCACAGCACCATGAATGATAAAACCGTCCTTTACTTCATATACATTGCTTCCAATGATTTGCAATAGGTCTGGTTTTGCCCCTTTAAAAGGGTATGTTTTCGTCCATTCCACTGTGCCATTGGCAAGCGTTTTTTTAATTTCGATTTGGCGAGTCGCTGTGATGCTCGAAGTCACCTTATAAGGTGCGGTCGGCACAGGCGCGGTTACATCCGTCAAGCTCGTTTGAATGCCATTCAAATCGGTGGTCAACGTGACAATTCGTTTTTGCGCCCCTTGATTCGATGGATCCGTCATTGTCCAAACCAACGCATTGTTCTTAACGGTCGCTTCACTCGCAAAGGACGGTATCCGCGATTGGGTGTAACTTTTGAGAAATCCACAAGTCGTGCAAGCATTCGTCACCGTAAAGGTCGAAGTAGAAACCAATACATTATTGTTTTCATTGGATTCTGGGATTTGATTCTCGGCATCCACTTTCAAAATCAAATAATATTGTCCTGCGGGTACGTTTGCTGAAACGGTAGAAGCTCCCGGCACTTGTGGTACGGAGAAACCTGCGGCGAAATTCGCAGTTGGAATAATGCCGTCTTGTATATCATTGGCACTCCATACATTATCCGTAGAAAGATACGCTTGGACTGAAAAATTATTCGTTGCATTGCCAGTGCCGATGTTTTTAATATCCACTTTCCAATTCAAAATTTGACCTTGTGATACGGAAAGGTTCGGAATCGTCAGATTTGCAAGCGTCAAATCGGGCAAATTGCCTCCTGTTGAACCGTTCTGAATGTTAACGGTATAATCTTCCACTTCGCCTTTTTCAAAAACATCACAAGCGGTTGGTTCCCCGATGGTTTTCAAGGATACGCGCATTCGGGTTGCGCCTGTCAATGCCGTTGTTGGAATTAAAACATTGGCATTCATGGCATTACGCGTTAAAGAAGCAACCAATTCGATATTTTCAAAAAGACCATTTTGGTTGAAATCTATCCAAACGCGCCCTTGTTGCGTTGCCGTCGCAGGGTCGGCTGCCCAACTAAAACCTTGTGTGATACTCAGTGGATAACTTGTCCCTTTCACAAGAGGGGTCGAAAGGTTTGTGAAATTGCCATAACCCTCTTTAATAGAGGGATTATTAATTGTCCCAATTTGCACTCCTGCAATCCATTCGCTCCAAGGTCTATTGCCTTTGGAAGCGCAATAGGTCGTTTGTGCGGTTAGGTTGGAAAGTGAAAATAGGCTGCACAGCAGCACCAGAAGGGCGTGAAAACCCTTGAAATAATGTAATTTACTCATAATTGTTTGTTTTAAAGTGGCAAATCACGAACTTTTAAAAAGCGTGTGCGGGGTTCGTCCTTTGCGGGTGGATAGTTGATTTTCTCATTTTCGCATGTTCGATTTCGGAATTGACTAAAAAAATCCAGTATGCGAAATCGTTTTGTTCATCGGAAAGGTTCGACGCAAAAATATAGGGTTTGTGTTACTTATCAAATTTTTTTTATGAATAAAGTAAAGATTTTTATTTTACGCATAAAAATAAATTTTAATTTTGGGGGACGCTGGAATTGGGATTAAATGGGATTTTTTTGGGATTAAATAGGATTGATTTTTGGGATTTTTAGGATTTTAGTTGCATCTAATCGTTTTTCAAACCTGTTCGGTATGCGATTGTGTGTATTTAAAAATCCTAAAAATCCCAAAAATCAATCCTATTTAATCCCAAAAAAATCTCATTTAATCCCAATTCCAACCCTTTTTAATAAACAAAAGACAAATAATGAGGAAACATTTCTTTCCAAACCTGCCAATCATGCGTTGCATTCGGTCGGCAATCCAACCAATGATCCACGTTTTTTGCCGCCAAAACCTCCGACATCCGCAGATTCGCCGCCAAACAAATATCTCTATCCGACGTACCAAGACAAATTTTCATTTGCCAAAGAGCCGCTTTATCCAAATTAGGTACGTAATCCAACGGATTATTAAAATAAACATTATCGTCATAATGCCCACCCACAAAATTCCGAATATTAAACGCGCCACTCATCGACATCAAATGACTGACCGTTTCAGGATACCGAAACGCAATATTCGCCGCATGATACCCGCCAAAACTGCAACCCGCAACCCCTACTTTCGCAAAACCCGTGTTTTCGCGCACTCGTTCGATGACTTCCCATCGAATTAATTTATCATACCAATTATGATTTTCAGCCCTTTTCGCAGGCGAAACGCTGCGATTGTACCAACTCTGACGGTCAATACTATTCACACAATAAAGCCGAACCAGCCCTTGCTCGACAAACCAACGCGCCGATTCAATCAAACCTTTATCCCTTGCTTCGTGAAAACTACCCATCGTCGTTGGAAAAATGATAACAGGATAGCCATTATGCCCATACGTAAGCATTTGAAAATCAGCACCTAAATGCGAGGAATACCATTGATGATATTGTTCATTCATGTTTTCAGAAAAATTTTGTTTGTAATTAAATAAAAATGATATAATTTGTTATTGGAAGCATAGAAAGCCGCGCAAAAGTAAAAAAATACAGGCTGTTTTTATTTTTATTTGAATCTTTTAAGAGAAAATCGTAATTTTGGGCTTTAATTAAAATTCATTCATTCACTTTTTCGAATCGGATAACCCCATGCCTACATCATCATATATGATTTATTCGCGGTTGTATCAACATTTTAAAGCGATAGAACCGACGGATTTTAGGCGAATTGCGTCGTTTTTTGAACAAAATAAAAAGCATATTTTTAAGCTTGATGGCGAAGAATATGCGGAAATTCTGTGGGCTTATTCAAAAGCATTGTTTGGAATGGAGGATTATCCACAATGTATTGAGTGCTCGGATGAATTGATTCATTATGTGATGCAGCATAATATATTGAAAATCAATGGTGTACGCATTTTTGAAACCTTGTTGTTTCAGAAAGGGGCTGCGTTTATGAACGAACGACAATTTGATAAAGCGGTTTATATTTTTGAAGAATTAATTAAAATTACGCCGCAAGATGCACAGGTAGAATTCATGTTGCAAAAAGCGATGCATGGCGCAAAACCCAATTTAATTCGGCGTTGTCGCGCAACAGCGATTTTTTTGTGGTTGATGACGGCATTTTTGGTGTTGGTGGAACGCCTTGTGATACAAAATTTTTATAAACCGTATCAAAAATTGTTTATGTATGGCTATTGGGCAACTTTTGGAATGGCGATTTTAGTGTGGAGTGGTGGGTATTTGTACCAGTATTGGCGCGTACATCGGGCTGTAAATCAACGGATTACGGCAGCAAAACGGAAAAAATCTTTAAATTAGATAAAATAAATATAATATAAGGTCGTCGGGGTTTAAACCCCGACGACCTTGTTACGGCTAACAATATTCTTCTAAAGCCATTTGCAAATTCGCTGCAATCGACGCGGCATTCCGACCTTCAATATGATGTCTTTCAATGAAATGCACCAAATTACCATCTTTGAACAACGCCATCGACGGCGAACTCGGCGGATAAGGCAACATATAATCTCGCGCTTTCTGCGTCGCCGCCAAATCAACTCCCGCAAAAACCGTCACTAATTTATTCGGCAATTTGCTCGAATGTTGTACCGTGTGAATCGCCGCAGGACGCGCATTCCGCGCTGCACAACCACAAACCGAATTCACAACCACTAAAACCGTTCCTTTGGAATTTTCTAACACTTCACTCACGGCTTCTGGCGTTTTTAAGCTCTCGAAACCCGCGTCTGTCAACTCTTGACTCATCGGAGTCGTTAGATGAATTGGGTAATACATATCACTTTACGATTTAATTTTTTTAAATTTGTTTAAAAAACAGCCGAATGTATGATTCGACGTTGTAACAACACTTAAAGGGAAATTTTGTTTCGGTTTCGCAATCAAAAATTGTTACCTTTGCGACTTAAAATTATCATCATTGACAAACAGATGAAAAAAATTTTCATATTATTACAATTAAGTATGGCGACTTTCGGCGCATCCGCCCAAAAAGCCATTGCCGACCGTATCGCTGCGAATGTGGGCGATGAATATGTCTTGTTATCCGACGTAGAGGAGGCTTTTGCTTCCGCCAAAGACCAGAAAACTGACGTGCCTGCTCAATATCGTTGCATGGTATTAGACAATATCATGATGCAAAAATTATTGACCAATCAAGCGCGTTTGGATAGTATCCCGTTGAAGGACGAGGAAGTGGAAACGCAATTGAATGCGCGGATTGAACAAATTTTGCGGTATATGAATGGTAATCTTCAACAATTCGTTGAGTATTACGGGATTACACCCGACGAAATGAAAAATACGATGCGCGAAGATATGCGCGGGCAAATGTTGGCGGAACGGATGCGCGGTAAAGTTTTGTCGGATGTGACGGTCACGCCGTCGGAAGTGAAGCGTTTTTTTGCGAAAATTCCGAAAGATAGTTTGCCGTATTTTAATCAGGAAGTGGAGGTTGCGGAAATTGTTTTTAAACCGAAACCGAATGCGGTCGAAAAAGCAAGCACTTTCAAACGCATGCAGGAGATTCGCCAAAAAATCGTGGAGGGTTCGGCTAAATTTGAGGATTTGGCAAAAAAATATTCGGCAGACCCTGGTTCGGGACGCGAAGGGGGCGATTTAGGGTTTGCAAAACGGGGGACTTATGTGCCTGAATTTGAAGCCGCCGCGTATAAATTGGAGGAAAAAGAGATTTCTCCCGTTACGGAAACGGAATTTGGATATCATATTATTCAAATGTTGGAACGGCGCGGGAATAATATTCATGTTCGGCATATTTTGTTGAAGCCCGAAATTACGTATGAAGATATGCGGTTGGCGCGTAAAACGTTGGATTCCGTGCGTTTACGCGTGATGAGTGATTCTATGCGTTTTTCGGAAGCCGTGAAACGATTTGGGGATAAAGGCACTCAAAGTTATCACAATGACGGGCGTTTGACGAATCACACGTCGGGCACGACGAATTTTGAAACGCGGGAATTAGACCCTGCGATTTATTTTGCGATTGATACGATGAAAACGGTTGGCGGCATCACGGAACCGATTGAATTTACGATGGTTCAAGGGGAAAAGGCTTTTCGAGTGGTCAAATTGTTGTCGCGGAGTTCTCCGCACAAGGCGAATTTGGAACAGGATTATAATAAAATCCAATTGGCAACCGTCGAACAGAAAAAAAATGAATATTTAGTGAAGTGGATTACGGATAAAATTAATTCGACGTACGTTACTTATGATAAAACGTATCAGAATTGTCCGAATTTGTCGAAGTGGCAGGCGAAAAAAGCCCGACCTTAATAGGAGTGACGCGTTTGAATTGGGATTAAATGGGATTTTTTTGGGATTAAATGGGATTGATTTTTTTGGATTTTTAGGATTTTAGTTACACAATAGAATCCTAAAAATCCAAAAAAATCAATCCCATTTAATCCCAAAAAAATCCCATTTAATCCCAATTCCAGCGTATTTTTGTGGTCAAAAAGCAATGAAATCTACATTTGTAAGCCTTTTTTTGTTCTTTTTGAACGTTTCTTTTGCGCAAACTTTGACGAGCGTAAGTACGCGTTATGACGATAGCTTTGCCGAATGGGTGCTATATACGGACATTGACGGCGAAACAGGGACGTTGGAAGCCCCTTGGCATCTTCAAAATCAGTGGACGAATTGGAATTTTGGCATTCGCCATAAAAACGGTACGATTCGCTCGGTCTGGCAAGACCATGCCGACGAATGGGAATTGCGCGGCGATGGTAAAACGGTTACAATGCGCCAAATTTGGAAAAATGATGTGCGTGAATGGCGCATTCAAGATGGTAATATTACGTTGGATTTTAAGATGAAAAATCGGGATGACCCATACGAATGGATTATGGAAGATAAAACACATGGCATTTTTTATGTGGTCAGCGACCAGCCGAATGATGCGCGAGATTGGACGATTCAAGATGATACGGACGTAAGTGTTTCATTTCCAATGCGTTTGGCAATGCTGTTTGTTGCTTTGAATGTTGCTGCACCGAAATATTGAGGGGGTGGGTTGGAATTTGGATTAAATAGGATTTTTTTAGGATTAAATAGGATTGATTTTTGGGATTTTTAGGATTTTAGTTACACAATAGAATCCTAAAAATCTCAAAAATCAGTCCTATTTAATCCCAAAGAAATCCCATTTAATCCTAATTCCAACTCCTGCACCTTTAAAATCGCTTTTTGCAATCGTTCGCCTTCATTTCCGTTCAAAACAATATACTTTTTGTTATAAAAAATCAATTCTTTTTCATACAAATCAAACAATTCCATTCTATCCTGAGGATTTTCGCGCAACGGGTCTGCCTCCCAAGCAACGCCTTCTGGCGAACAAAGGAAATAAAAATCGTAAAAACGCGCTTCAATTTGTTTCAAAATCCAATCTTCACATTTGCCAAATTTAACCATTGACCAAATTTTAATAGTAATTAAATCGGTATCATAAATACAAAATTTTGATTTATAGCATTTTTTAAATTTTTTATTTTCTAACCGAATTTGACCTTGGGCAATCCTCAACAAATCCTCATAACCATACAAAGTCGTTTTATTTCTTTCAAAAAACAAACGAGCGTATTCCAACACAAAAGGGCATTGAAAATAAGTCGCTAATTGCTGCGTCAAAGTAGTCTTTCCAGAAGATTCCGCCCCTGTGAGAACGATTTTAAAAGGATTCATTGGATTGCTATAAAATTTAAAATTATATAAAATAAAAAAATTAAAACCTTCATTACCAATCCTTTAAAACGTTTATTTTGGTTATGAAGTGTTTTTTTTCAAATATTTATAAATCAATATTTTTATAATCTAAGATGTTTATTCACGATAAATTCAATATTTTACACCTTTGAAAAAAGCGATTTTGAAAAAAAAATGAGCATCGTTCATAAATATAGCCGTATATTTGCAGTACAAACCAGATGTGAACAGCACGATGAATACAGCATCCACAAATGAACGGAACTGATAACTTTCCAACTGTATTGAAATCTCGCTTTTGCATGCATCTAATTCATTTAAGACAATCACAGGACGTGACTTGTTCTGAATTGCCATGTTTTTTTGTAAAATTTAGTTAAAACCTGCATTATGAAAACCGTTGTATTGGCTTTTTGTTTTTTGTTTTTCGATGTTTTGGGCGTTCAAGCACAAGATTTAATGGCTTCCGTCACCCCAAAAACGACGTTGTCTGTAACGGAATCGCCTATTTTGGATAGGGAACCTGCTTTTGAAGGCGGTTATACTGCGTTGCGCGAGTTCGTTAACACACATTTAACGTATCCTGAATTGGCGCGGATGAATGGGGCGGAAGGCAAAGCAAGCGTTCGATTTTTAGTAGCTCCTGATGGGACTGCTTCACATATAAAAGTTTTACAATCACCCGGTTATGATTGTGATAAATCTTTAATAAAATTGATTGAAAAAATGCCCACTTGGTCTCCCGCGCTGCGCAATGGAACACCACAAGGCGGCTGGGTACTTTTAGAAGTGGCATTTCGTTTGCAATAATCTTTTCTGAATTATAATCGCATGAGAGCGCGGCGTATTCTGAACGAATATTTCGCGCTTTTTTTATTTTATTGACTACCTTTGCCGCAATTTTAGCGTTAGTCGTTTTCGCTTTGGAAAATTACGATACGAATGGATGTACGGATTTTACGGATTTCACCGATTCGTACGGATTTTTTTCTTTTTTTGCCTAAAACCAAGCATTCGTTTAAAAAAAAATCCGTACGAATCGGTGAAATCCGTAAAATCCGTACATCCATTCGTATCGTAATTTTTCAAACCAAAAACGATTAATTCTTTGTATAAAAACTGTAATTGTTTTATTTTCAACCAGTTATATATCAAAATTAAAAAAAAATGGCTGTTACAACCAAACCGCGCCTTTCTCGCTTAGTGCGCAATATGGCAGAATCCGAAACCCTCAAAATGGCGCAAATGGCGCGGGACCTTCGTGCGAAAGGGCATGAAGTGATTAGTCTTGCCATTGGCGAACCCGATTTTGATACCCCGAAAGCAATCAAAGAAGTCGCTGTAAAGGCTTTGATGGACGGTTTTACGAAATATACGCCTGTTCCGGGGATTCCAGATTTGACCCAAGCGGTGTCGGATAAATTCAAAAGAGACAATGATTTGTCGTACGCGCCCAACCAAATTGTGGTCAGCAATGGGGCAAAACAGTCGATTGCGAATGTGGCAATGGCGTTGTTGGACGAGGGCGATGAGTGTATTGTGTTCGCGCCGTACTGGGTTTCGTATGCGGAAATCATTAAAATGACGGGTGCTGTCCCTGTTTACGTCAAAGCGGGGGTCGAACAAGACTTCAAAGTGACGGCGGCGCAGGTGAAAGCGGCAATTACGCCGAAAACGCGGATGGTTTTATTCAGTTCGCCTTGTAATCCATCGGGGTCGGTTTTTTCTAAAAAAGAATTGACGGAAATTGCGAATGTGTTGGCGAAATATGAGGATATATATATTGTCTCGGACGAAATTTATGAATATATCAATTTTGGGGAGAAACATTTTAGTATTGGTTCGTTGCCGCAGGTGAAAGACCGCACGATTACGGTGAATGGTTTTGCGAAAGGATTTAGTATGACGGGCTGGCGATTGGGTTATATGGGCGCGCCGAAGTTTATTGCGGACGCTTGTACCAAAATTCAAGGTCAAATCACGTCGGGCGCGAATTCGTTTAGTCAAAAAGCAGCTGTTTTTGCATTGAAATCGGATTTAACGGAAAGTTTTAAGATGCGTGATGCGTTTTTGAAGCGTCGGAATATGATGATTGAACTTTTGAGTGACATTCCGGGCTTTAAAGTGAATCATCCTGAAGGTGCGTTTTATATGTTTCCGAATATTAGCGCGTTTTTTGGCAAATCGGATGGCAAAATCGTTATCAAAAATGCAGATGATTTGGCAGATTATATTATGATGAATGCGTATGTGGCGTTGGTAAGCGGCACTGCGTTTGGGGATAGCGCGTGTATTCGCATTTCTTACGCGGCGAGCGATGCGCAATTGCGGGAAGCAGTGCGCCGTATTAAAGAAGTTTGTGCGAAATTGAAGTAATAGGCGCGTTGGAATTCGGATTAAATTGGATTTTTTTGGGATTAAATAAGATTGATTTTTAGGATTATTGGGATTTTCAATCCTTAGTAATTTTCGGCACAGATGGAACAGATTTTACGAGATTTTACAGATTTTTTTTGACTTTCAAGGCTTAAAATCAAAAAAAACTGTGAAATCTCGTGAAATCTGTTCCATCTGTGCCGAAAATTACTAAGGATTGAAAATCCCAACAATCCTAAAAATCAATCTTATTTAATCCCAAAAAAATCCAATTTAATCCGAATTCCAGCGTCCCAATCCATTTATTTTCTTCATTCGATACATTTTTTCAAAAAATCTCATCCGTAATTGTTGGCTTTATTTGTATGATTATAAATATTTATATACTTAAAAATCATACAAAATCAATATTTTAAATATAAAAATAAAACAAATTCAACAAGATAAAACTGTCACAACTTGGATAAAATAAGGCATGCAAAACGCAAATCGCCCCTGCATATTTGTATCATCAAACGAAAGCAAGGGAGCAATAATTTCCGAAAAGCCAAATTGAAAGCGATGGAAGACAGTAAAATGCTATGTGCCGTAGAAAAATTGTTGACCAAATTCTTTTACAAAGACAATTTTTTGTTTTTTCAAATCTTGATAGAAAACAATAACGGCATTGAAGTTTATGCAGAATACAGGGATTACAGCGAATATCGCGCCGAGTATCAAAAACTGCAAAAACAATTGACGACGGAAGGTAAAATTAAAGTCATGCAAAAGAATCTTTCCGTAATGGCAAAAGTGGCATGATTTTTTCAAATATATTGACCTACGTTCAAGATTAATTTGAAAAAAAAGTATAAAAGATATTTAAGATATTGGGGTTCAACGGAATCTCAAGAGTGAGCCGGAGCAGATCATCGGGGGGTAGATCTGCTCCACAAGCTCACGGTCTTAAGAGCTAAGACCTTCAAAAACCGATTTTATTTTTATTTTGAGTTTTTTTAAAAAAAAGGGTACAGTCTCAGATTGTACCCTTTTGCTTTTTGGAACACATATGGACATAGTGCACATATATTTTTTTAAACCATTGATTATCAATGGTTTAAAAAAATATATGTGCACTATGTCCATATGTGTTCCAAAAATGTGTTCCCCAAAAATCTGCGCTAAAAAATAGTCTCTTTTTTTTTGAAAATTCATCCAAATCGCCTTACATTTGCGTCAAAATCAACAACTCGTTTTAAAAGCGATGTATTTTTAAAACAATTATAACAAAAAAAAAGAATGTTAGATATTTCGCAAACTTCCATCCAAAAATTGGCTATCACTTGGACGGGCAATAAAGAACGCAAAGAAGGTATCGTCATCCCGAAAACGACCTTAGTGCCTGTGCATGATTACGCGGAAGAGGTTCTTTTAAGCACCTTTTTCAAAATGTTCCTCAAAAATGAAGAATATTTTTTCTTTCACCACGAAGAGGACGTTTCCCACAATGAAGTATATCAATCGTGCGTTAAGATTTTTGCGAATCCAGAAAGTCTTTCGGAGGAAGCAGCACAATTGACGAAACGGTTGTATGAATATTCGACTTTGCCGAAAATGGGTGGGGGAGAATTTTTTGTGGCGTATTTTCAAGATGTGGCGTTGCAAGGCGAAATGATGCCTGTGATTGGGATTTTCAAAATTATTCAAAAAGATGCTTATTTAAAGGTGGATAGAACTTCGGATGCCTTCACTTTGCAGATTGGAGAAGGGATTTCTTCGGAAAAACCAGCGTTGGCGGCGTTGATTTTCGGGGCGGACGAGGCGGAAGGGTATCGCGTAATGGCAATTGACACCGTTTCTAAAAAAGCAGAAGCGTCGATTTGGCATCTTTTCTTGCAGACGAAACCGATTGAAGATAATTATTTTCAAACGCGACAATATATGAATTTGGCGGGTGAGTTTATCAATGATAAGGCAACGCATAAATTTGGTTTGAACCGCGCTGAAACGGCGGACTTATTGAATCGCTCGGCTTTATACTTTAAAGAAAATGAAATCTTTGATGCGAATGATTTCACGGAAACGCTTTTTGAAACGCCTGAACAACAAGAGGCTTTCAAGGAGTTTAAAAAAGAATATGTGTCTGAAATTGAGGCAGATTTGACGGAACAGTTTGATATTAATCCACAAGCGGTGCGCAAATCGGCACGGATTTTTAAGAATGCCATCAAATTGGACGAAAATTTTAAAATTCAAGTGCAAGGCGGGCGAGAATTGATTGAACGGGGGTTTGATGAGAAGAAAGGAAAATCTTTTTATACGTTTTATTTTGACCAAGAAGAATAGCCTTTTGAATTAGGATTCAATTGGATTTTTTTGGGATTAAATAGGATTGATTATTAAGATTTGTTGGATTTCATCCTATAAATCCCAATAATCAATCCCATTGAATCCCAAAAAAATCCCATTGAATCCTAATTCTGAGAATTTATATTTTTTTACTAAAACCACTGAGTATGAGAACATTACAAGTGTTATTACTTTTTATTTTGAGTTCATTTTGGCAGCCGTCCGAGGCATTAGCCATCGTGCAGTCCGTTCAACCGAGGACGGCGACCACTCAACAAGCCACTCCCGCGACCCATCAAAAACAAACCCGCATCGAAAAAAAATTGCAGAAATTAGCAAAATATCGCGCTGCTGCGCGGGGCGGTTTCAGTGGTGATGCGTCTCAATGGCTTTGGTACGCGCTGGGTTTTGTCGTGATTAGCGTTGTGATTGGATTGTTGAGTGCTACTTTATCCTACCTTTTTTGGGTGATTGCCGTCGTTTGCTTGGCGGTATGGGCGTTGAAGTTTTTTGGCATTATTTAAAAACAACATCAATGAACGCTGTAAAAGTCGAAGATTTAAAAAAATCTTCGACTTTTCGTTTTTAAGTAAAGCATTGATTTTATGCGCCGAGCGGCTTGATTTTTTCGGTGTAGGTCATAGTTGTTTCGGTAAAATTAAAACTACGGCGCAAATCCGCTACAAAAAGGTTTTGTTGTTCTGAAAAAGTTGTAAATTTGCCCCATGAGTCAATTTATTGTATCGGCACGAAAGTACCGTCCGACCCGCTTCAAAGATGTTGTCGGACAAGCGCATGTTTCGCAAACGCTTAAAAATGCGTTGCAAAGCGATCATTTGGCGCATGCATTCCTGTTTTGCGGACCCAGAGGCGTTGGAAAAACGACGAATGCTCGGATTTTGGCAAAAATCCTAAATTGTACGAACCGAGATGCGGATTATGAAGCCTGTGGCAAATGTGATTCGTGTACGGCATTTGAGCGCAATGCCTCGTTCAATATCACTGAACTGGATGCGGCGAGTAATAATAGCGTCGAACACATTCGGGCTTTGGTGGAACAGGTGCGTTTCGCGCCGCAACAGGGTAAATATAAGGTTTTTATTATAGATGAGGTACACATGTTATCAACGGCGGCTTTCAATGCGTTTCTGAAAACGTTGGAAGAACCGCCTTCGTATGCGATTTTTATTTTGGCAACGACGGAAAAACATAAGATTATTCCGACGATATTGAGCCGTTGCCAAATTTTTGATTTTCGGCGGATTCAAATCCCAGATATGGTGTCGCATTTACAAAAGATTTGTTTGAACGAAGGCATCGCCGCAGAACCTGACGCGCTACACATCATCGCTCAAAAAGCAGATGGCGCATTGCGGGACGCATTAAGTATTTTTGATAGGATTGTGAGCGCGGGCGGCAAAAAAGTGACGTATAATGATGTGATTGAAAATTTGAATGTATTGGATTACGATTACTTTTTTAAGACCGTAGATGCGTTGTTAGCGGAAGATTTGGCGAAAATGTTGTTGATTTTTGATGATATTTTGAAAAAAGGGTTTGATGCCGATTTGTTTATTAATGGTTTGGCGGAGCATTTGCGTCAATTGCTGGTGGCAAAAGACCCACAAACGCTTGAATTATTGGAAGCGGGCGGCAATTTGCGAGAGAAATATCGGCAACAATCGGTTTTATCTTCGTTGAGTTTGTTGTTGACAGTGTTGAATCTTTGCAATGATTGTGATATTCATTACAAAACGGCGCGGAATAAACGGTTGCATGTGGAAATGAGTTTGATTAAAATGACTTATGTGCATCGGATGACGGACGGTATGCGCGCTGCCCTTGAAAAAAAAACGGTTGACCCCAGCGTAAATGGGGTAAAACCCGTTCAAAAGGTTGAAAAAGAGGTTCAGAATGTCGTTCCGAAGGCAGTTTTACCGCCGCTTGCGCCTACGATTCTTTCAATTGAGGCGGCGGGAAAGGTGATTGAAAAAGAGGAAAAGGCAAAAGCGAGTATTGTTTCCAAATTAAGTTTTGAAAATCTGATGATTGCTTGGCAAAAATATGCCGAACAAACGCCTTCTGAATCTACGAAAGCGGCGATGAATGTTGCAAAAGTGAGTTTGGAAGATAAAAAAGTGATTGCCAAAGTGGGTTCAAATGTTTCGGTCAGCATTTTGCAAACAGAAGGTTTGAAATTATTGGATTTTTTGAAGGCAGAATTGTTGGAAAGTTTTTTGAGTGTGCGTTTTTTGTATGATGAATCGCTTGCACCGAAGGTTCAGGTGGTCGAGGTGGCGAGTAAACCGACGGCACCGAGAGCGATTTTGCTGGAAATGATGAAAACGAATCCATTAGTGCTCACTTTTGCTAATAAAATGAACCTTAAACCAGATACAGATTAAATATTTTTTAAAAATAGGCGTTTGAATTGGGATTAAATGGGATTTTTGTTGGATTAAATAGGATTGATTTTTTTTAGGATTTTTAGGATTATAATTAAAATCCTAAAAAATCCTAAAAAATCAATCCTATTTAATCCAACAAAAATCCTATTTAATCCTAATTCAAAAGTTTTTTTAACAAAATCATCTTTCCAACAATGAAAAAATTAGCATTACTCTTCGCATTCGCGGGATTCGCAACCTTCGCATCGGCACAAACGGCTAACAATGCGCAAGCAACCGTTCCTGCGGAAACCAAACTCGCTTGCTCCGCCGCAGAAAAAGCGGCTTGTTGCGCGAAAAAAGCGGCTTGCTGTGCTGCGAAAGCAGACGGCACTGCCTCCGTAGGCGCGGCGGACGCAACAACCGCAGGCACAAAAGTCAAAGCATGTTGCGCTGCAAAAGCAAACAAAGCCGCTTTGAAATCCGAAGCTCAATAACAGCGTAGAAACGCATAGATTTTTTTTAACACATAGGAACACAAGACACATAGACTTTTTTAATCTATTGATTCTCAATAAATTAAAAAAAATCTATGTGTCCTATGTTCCTATGTGTTAAAAAAAAATCTATGTGCCCTATGTTCCTATGTGTTTAAAAAAAAAACTATATATTTCCACCCAAAGTACAAACTTTCGGCTTTTTTTCGCTTAAAACTACCTCACTATAATAAAAGTTCACTAACATTGCAGCGAATTTGCTTTTTATCCTCAAACAAATCCTTTTTAAAGTCATGGAATCAACTGCACTCGATGTTTTAAAATTTCCAATCGGTCCGTTTGAACCGCCTAAAACCATCACATCCGAAACCCTTAAAACGTGGATTCAAGAGATTGAAAATTTGCCCAAAGCCGTTTTCGATGCGGTTAATAATTTGAATATCAATCAATTAGATACACCGTATCGACCCGATGGCTGGACAGTACGTCAAGTGGTACACCACCTTGCAGATAGTCATATTAATGCTTTTTGTCGTTTCAAATTGGCATTGACCGAAGAAAATCCCACGATTAAACCTTATCAGGAAGCTCTTTGGGCAGCGTTGCCCGATAGCAAATTGCCCGTAGAAGTTTCGTTGCAATTGCTCAAAGCCTTACACGAACGTTGGACAGTGATTTTGAAAAATACGACTCCTGCTCAATTCAACCGCACGTTTTATCATCCCGAAATGGATGTTGATTTGCCTTTGAAACGGATGGTGGGTTTATACGCTTGGCATGGCAAACATCATACAGCACATATTACGCAATTGTGTAAACGCATGAATTGGTAACTTTTTGTCCTTCCGCAGGAAACTTTTTATCCTTCCGCAGGAAACGGTTTCCTACGGAAGGACAAGTCATTATAAAATCAAATTATGACAGCTATCATAACCTATCAAGGCGAGTTGCGCACTGAAATGGTGCACATTCAGTCGCATAACACCATTCACACGGACGCGCCAAAAGACAATCATGGCAAAGGCGAAGCCTTTTCTCCGACGGATTTAGTCGCAGCAGCTTTGGGCAGTTGCATGTTGAGCATCATGGGCATTTATGCCCGACAACAGAACCTTAATATTGACGGTACGCGGGTTGAAATCTTAAAAGGTATGGGTGCAAATCCCCGGCGCATTGCCAAAATTGAGGCAGTTATCAAGATGCCCCAAGACCAAACTTACACGGAAAAACAACGAAAAGCATTGGAACATGCTGCATTGACTTGTCCTGTCAGCAAAAGTTTGCATGCCGATTTAGTACAAGATATACAATTTGTATGGTAGTGCAACCTTTCGCCACCGTTTGCAGACCCTAACCTTTGTCTAAACAACGATGGAAAGAAAGCGTTTTAGATTCTTTTTTATTTTATTATCAATTAGTGCGTTATGAAAAAAATATGCCTATTTCTGAGTGCGTCCTTGTTGGCTTTAAGCCTGGATGCGCAAATCCAAGCTCCTGCGCCGAGTCCAACGGCAACAATCAGTCAACAAGTCGGTTTGACGGATGTGAAAATTGAGTATTCGCGTCCGAGCGCGAAAGGACGGAAAGTTTATGGTGAATTAGTTCCTTTTGGCGATGTTTGGCGGACGGGCGCGAACTCGCCTACGAAATTGACGTTTAGTGATTCGGTTCAGTTCAGTAACAAGTGGTTGCCGAAAGGGACTTATGCGTTATACACGATTCCTGCCAATTCAGAATGGATTATTATTTTGAGCAAAAACACCAATAATTGGGGGGCAACTGGCTATAAGATGGAGGAAGATGCCATTCGTTTCAATTTGAAGGTGACTCCGATGGCGGATAAGGTGGAAACGTTTACGATTAATCTCGCGGATTGCACGAATAATGGGGCTAATTTGGAATTGTTGTGGGAAAATACGCGGATAAGCATTCCTTTCGGGGTCGGAACGGATGCTAAAATGATGGCTTCTATCAAATCCACCATGAATGGACCGTCGGGTGATGCGTATTTTGCAGCAGCGCGTTATTACCTCGAAAGTGGCAAAGATATGAAACAAGCGTTGGAATGGGTGAATAAATCTTTGCAAATGAATGGTGAAAAATTTTGGATGTTGCGCCAAAAAGCGTTGATTCAAGAAAAAATGGGCGATATTAAAGGGGCGATTGAGACGGCTACGAAGTCGCGCGATATGGCTGAAAAGGAAAAAAATATGGATTATGTGCGGATGAACGACAAATCTATCTCGGATTGGAAGAAAAAATAAGATAAAACGTTTTTGAATTAGGATGCAACGGATAAAATATTGAAAATCAATATCTTATCCGTTGCATCTTAATTTAAAAAGCGACTTCATATTTTGCATGATATAATTAAAATGAAATATGCTTATTTGTTTTTGATTGGATTATTTACCTTTGCGTGTTGCAACGATAACGGCAAAACTTTAACAAAAAGTAAGGATTATAACGATGTGCGGCTTTTGGGAAAGTGGAAATTAACCGAAGTACGCATCAATGATGTCGCGCAACCTATTGCCGACGTGGAACAAACGCTGGAACTCAAAGTTGATTACAGTCTCCGCCAAATCCTCAAAACGCCTGTCTCCAAATTAAAGATGATAGGTACTTTTGACGTTTCAAAAGTAAGTCAAGAGCCTTTGTTGAAAATGAATCCCAACCAGATTGATATGAATTCGGCAAATGCAGTCATCGAATATCGTTATAATGAAAAAAATAAATGGAAATGGGATTCTAAAAGGACTGAAAATGGAGCAACGACGGTTAAACAGGATGATGTAGATGCTGCTATTTATGTCAGCAACCAATTTCAGCCTTATTTTATAGCGTTTTTGGATGAAAAATCCCTTCATTTAAGAATGTATCAAAATAGTGGAACCTATACATATCAATTTGCCAAACTGTAAATGAGTATAACGGACTAAATTTTTTTTGTCCCGTATGAGAAAATTTTTACGAAAAATTCGGAATAAATAGATACTTTTACGACAGAATCGGAAGGATATTCCATTTGCTAAACCCAGTTAAAATGTCGGAAAAAACGTTACAAGCGATTTTATTTGAGCGCATCGGGGCGAAAGTCGGTTCGCATAAAAATATGGCGAAGGAAATCGCCACGATTTTAAATATTAGTTCCAATGTGATTTACGATAGGCTCAATGGTAAAAAAAGTTTGAGCATTGAGGAATTGTATAAATTGGCAAAACATTATCGTTTTTCATTGGATGATTTGATTCACGGCGATGCGACGGGTTTTCGATTGCCGTCTCAATTGTGGCAGCCGCGCCACTTTGAGGAGTTTTTGTCTATTATTTTAGATGATATTAGCAGGGTTCATAAATTGTTGCCCGATTGTCGGATTTATTATGCGGCTTCTGATTTTACGTTTTTTTACTATTTGTTGGTGGATCATTTGATTTTATTTAAATTGTATATTTGGGGACGAACGGTTTGGGATATTGAGAAATATCAGCAAGAAAAATGTAATTTGGCGAGTTTGCGGCAGCCCAAAGTCATGCAGTTGGTGGAACAATTGAAGAATTTATATCACGATTTTCCAACTACTGAGTTTTGGCATCCGAATATGATTGATACGACGTTGAGTCAAATTCGGCATTGTTTGTTGTGTAATTTATTTGCGCAGCCGACCGACGCGCTTGTTTTGATAAAAAGTATTTATACGTTGATGCATAAAATGGAGGAGATGTCGCGGACGGAACGCAAAAGTTCTAAAGCGGAAACCAAAGCCTTTTTTAATGAAATGATGCAGAATCCGACGATTATTTTGGTGGATAGTCCTGAGCGAAAGTCGGTTTATTCGGTCTATGATTCTCCTAATTTTATGATTAGTTATGCTCAAAATACGATTAAAAATACGGAATTTTATCTGCAACGCATTGAAAGACATTCTTTTAGGTTGGGCGAGGAGCAACATCGAAATCGTTTTTTTGAGGCAATGCGCCATAAAGTGCAGGAAGCAGAACATGAATTTATTGATTTGGTGGCGCGGGCAAATGCGGTCAAAAAACGATGAAAAAAATATTGTTCCATCGGGAACTTTTAACTTAATAATCCTGTTTTCTGTAAAAAATAGTGACTCAATTATGAATATTGATTTGTTAAAACGAGAAATTCGGTATCAAACGGCGCGAAGTGGCGGCGCAGGTGGACAAAATGTCAATAAAGTCGAAACCAAAGTGGAAGCTAATTTCGACATCGCCCTTTCCAATGCCTTGACCGACGCGGAAAAAGAATTGTTATTGGAACAATTAGCGGGTCAATTGACCAAAAATGGGATTTTGAAAATGACGCATCAAACCGAGCGTTCGCAACTCGCTAACAAAGAAAAAGTAGAGGCGAAATTGTTGCTCGCGGTGAAAGAAGGTTTGGTCATCCCGACAGAACGGAAGGAAACAACCGTTCCCAAAGCCGTTGTTGCGGGCATCAAAGCCGAAAAACGAAAACAAGCTGCCAAGAAAGAAAGCAGAAAAAGGGTCAAATCGGAAGATTTTGACCCTTTCCAATTAGGATGATGTCCTTAAAATGTTAACACTCCGTCTAACTTATGTTAACATTTGATTTTTATGGTGTATTTATTTTGAAAACCAACTATCTTTGCTCATATTTATATCAAACGATTTAAAAACCTATTCCATCACCAATAAAACGAATTTTATAATGGAAAATACCGTTGAATCAAAAAGTAATTTTTGGACTATTCTGTTTTTTGCCATCATTGGGATTGGCAGCATTATGGTCATTTGTCAATTTTTTGGCATGAAAAGTTTTGAACGGGATGAAAAAACGATTGTATTAGACCGCAACGCGGCGAACCAGTCGAATCGAAAATTAGTGCACCATCGTCCAGAAGATAGTGATAATCGGGAGAAAAATGCGGAAGCAACGTTGAAAAGGATTGCAGATGAGTTTAAAGGACCCGTTTATGCGAACATTCGCACCGCAAATTTGAATAATAATTGGGGTTTGAGCGATGATGAAGCCAAATTTTATGATGGGTTGCGTTCTTCAAAAACGGCAGACCCAAATGTTTCTGAAAATTGGTTGGGTAAAGTCAAGAAAGCGCATCAAACTTATAGTACGATTAAAGAAATGTTTGGCGGCAAGGCAGATGTGCAAAGCATGATGGACGATGCGCAAACGGCGATGCAGACGATGAGTCAAATCAATCGGTTGTATGGGATTTCGATGCAGGAATTGAAGGCGTTCGCGCCTAATGCTAAGTCGGTTGGCGATTGGGCAAATTATATTGAAAATAATAAAAAGTAAATGGGCGGTTGGAATTGGGATTAAATGCTTATTTCGGCACAGATTGAACAGATTCAACAGATTTTCACAGATTTTTTTTTGTTTTAACGTTTGAAAATCAAAAAAAAATCTGTGAAAATCCGTTGAATCTGTTCAATCTGTGCCGAAATAAGCATTTAATCCCAATTCCAATGGTGCTAAAAATAAATTTATGCCAAAAATTGGTCAATACGAATCCTTAGAAGTCGTAAAAGTAAAATCTTTCGGCGCGTATCTAAATGGTGGCGCGCTTGGCGAAATCCTATTGCCTATCCGTTACGTACCGCAGGCATTGCAGGCAGGAGATGAAATTCGAGTCTTTTTGTATTGCGATTCGGAAGACCGTGTGATTGCAACGACGGATAAACCGTTTGCAGTCGTCGGTGAATTTGCGTATTTGCGCGTGAAAGATACGAATACAGCAGGTGTTTTTTTGGATTGGGGCTTGATGAAAGATTTATTTGTGCCATTTCGGGAGCAAGGCGAAAAAATGGTTTTAGGGAAATTTTATTTGGTAAAAGTCGTTTATGACGAAAAAACCGATAGAATTATTGCGACTTCTAAAATTAATACGTTGCTGAAAACCGAAACGGAGGATTTAAAAACGGGGCAGGAAGTCAAAATTTTAATCGCTGCAAAGACGGATTTAGGTTTTCGCGTCGTCGTGAATGACCTTTATTGGGGTGTTTTGTATCAAAACGAAGTGTTTCAACCAGTGCAAATCGGCGAAATTTTAAAAGGTTTTGTCAAAATGGTTCGTACGGATAAGCGGATTGACGTGCGTTTGCAAAAAACGGGCTATCAACAACAGATTCCCGAAACTTCCGACGCGCTTTTGAATCATTTGAAAAAAGCCAATAATGGTTTTATTGCCTTAACCGATAACAGTTCTCCGGAATTGATTTATGCGGCATTAAAAATCAGTAAAAAGAATTTTAAAAAATCCGTTGGAAATCTATACAAACAACGATTGATTGCCATTGAAACCGATGGCATTCGGTTAATCGAAAGTGTTTAAATTTGGAATCAAAATATAAATTGTTGAAAATCAACAATTTAACTTGCGTCCAGTTGGAAACTGGGCGCAAGTTTTGCGATTACTTATTTTGTATTTTTGCGCAAGTTTTTAAGTTGTCTATCGTCTAAAATCTTAAAAGAGCGTTCATCCATTGCCTAAAGACCATCAGAAAAACAAAGCAACTGAACAAACGGATGAATTCCGTCAGCTTTTTCAGTTATATAAAAACCGTGTACTCAACACGGCTTTGGGGCTTGTGCAAAATCGGCAAGACGCGGAGGACGTGACCCAAGAAGTTTTTGTGAGTTTGTACCAACATTTAACCACATTTAGAGGAGATGCTCAACTTTTGACTTGGATTTATCGCATTACTGTTAATAAATCGCTTGATTTCTTGAAAGCGAAACAAGCTAAAAAACGTTCTGGTTTTATCGTATCGCTTTTTGGCGGCAAAACGGAGGCGGAAAAACCAGTGGATATACCCGATTTTGTGCATCCGGGCGTGTTACTCGAAAAACAAGAAGCGGCAACGGCTCTTTTTAAAGCCATTCAGCAATTGCCCGAATCCCAAAAAGTAGCATTCACCTTAGCCAAAATAGAAGGTTTGAGCTACCAAGAGATAGCAAACATTTTGCAAATCAGTCTTTCGTCCGTCGAATCGTTACTTTTTAGAGCGAAGCAACAGTTACAAAAAATTTTACATGACTTTTATACCAATGAGTTCTTAAAATAAATTTAGATACCATGAAAGAAGTCGAAATTAATGCGCAAATAGCAACTGCCCTTTCCAGTTTGGAAGGGATGGCATCCGTAGAAGCCGATGAAACTTTGTTGGACAGTATTTTACAACGGATTCACGCAGGCGAGATGATTCCAATGCGGACGGTATGGTTGGCGGCGGCAGGTTTCGCGCTCATCGTGTGGGTGAATATCGCTTGTGTTGTCTTCAACGCGCATCCAAAGCACGAGTCGGCAGCTTCGGCAACCATCGCTCGAACCTATCTCAATTCAAAGGGTTAAAAAAATGGAAAAAACGAAATTGCTCACCATAGCAGTCATTGGATTATTACTGTTGAATTTTGGATTATTGTCGTTCTTATGGTTTGGCGATGGGCGGGAGCGTCCACCAAGAGACAGTGGTGGTGGGCAGCAGTCCAAAGCCCTTGAATTCTTGATGAAGGAATTGCAGTTTGACCCCCAACAACGGGCTTTATCCGATGCGCGCCTTTTAAAACATCGTTTTCAAATGGATTCATTCAGAAATGCTATCCGAATGCACCATGATGCCCTTTTCGACCAGCTTAAAACGGGGGATAGTACGGATGCTTTTATTTTGGGCAACCTTCAACGGCAATCGGAATTGGAAGTTTTTGATTATTTTCGCACGATTCGGGGCATTTGTAAGGAAGAGCAGAAAACGCATTTTGACCGAATTATATATGATGCAATGCGCATGATGAAACCGCAACGTTAATAGGGATGCCGTTGGAATTAGGATTAAATTGGATTTTTTTGGGATTAAATAAGATTGATTTTTTAGAATTTTTAGGATTAAAATTCTCAGTACGGGACAAAAAAAAATTACGGTACGAATGGGAACACGGAGGACACGGATTTTACGAATTTACGCGGATTTTTTTGGATTTTAGGCTTAAAATTCAGCATAAAATCCCAAAAAATCCGCGTAAATTCGTAAAATCCGTGTCCTCCGTGTTTCCATTCGCTCTACCCCTTTTTTGTCCCGTACTAAGATTAAAATTCTAAAAATCCTAAAAAATCAATCCGATTTAATCCCAAAAAAATCCGATTTAATCCTAATTCTGCCGCGTCTGTTTCCAAACTTGATAATTTTTCACATTGACCGTATGCGCTTCATGCGTTACCGCAAAATTATGATACCCCGAATTATCAGGTTTCGCACAAAAATAAATATACTCATGCGTTTCAGGACTCAAAACGGCATCAATACTCGCGGGCGAAGCAAAACCAACGGGCCCAGGCGGCAATCCCAAATGAATATACGTATTATACCGATGCGCAAATTGATAATCCTTATTATAAAGCCGCCGATAACCGCCGCCATAAATATCCATCAACGCAAATTGAACAGTCGGGTCTGCCTGCAAAAGCATATTTTTATGAAACCGATTCAGATACACGCCCGCCACACGCGCACGCTCATCATTGTGACTTGCCTCTCCTTCCACGATGGAAGCCAATGTATAGACTTGCAAAGGAGTCAAATTCGCCGTTTTAGCCTTTTCCAAACGCGTTTCTGTCCAAAAAGCCTTGTGTTTTTTAGCCATTTTCTTCAAAAACGCAGTAGGTGACGTATTCCAATAAAATTCATACGTATCTGGAAAAATCATCGTTTGCAAGGTTTCGGGAGTCACTCCGAGCGAATCTAATGCCAACGTATCTGAAAAAGCCGTTATAAAAGCCAAAGAATCGGCTTCTAAACTTTTCGACAATTTTGCCGCAATTTGTTTTGGATTTTTCTCGGTATTGAGCATGATTTTGACGGAAACTTGTTCGCTGTGTTGCAAATGCCGAATTAATTCGTAATTGCTCCAACCGGGCGTTATCTTGTAACGCCCCGAACGAACCGTTTGAAAACCCATGAGACTCGCCCACCGTTTATACGAGTGCGTGTCTAACACGAACCCTTGGTCTAATAACACCGCAGGCAACGAATCTTGGGTACAACCCGTTGGAATTTTAACGATAGGATCGTTCAAAGTAGCAGGCACATTGGCAGCAGAAAAATGGTAATACCCGTATAAACCACCACAAAGAAGGAGTCCCGCGATTACTTTAATCCATTGATTCATAGCGTGTTGCAAATTTTTAACGTTAGATTATAAAATGGTGCAGGCATGGATAAATGCTTTTTTAAGTTAATAACAATATAAAGGTACGACGATTCTACGGTTTGTTTTCCTTTACAGGTTAAAAAAATTCAAATGCGCTTAGTGAATCGTTCGCTGAATCAATTCTGTCCGATACGCTGAAAATAATTTTGATTTGGAAATAAATCCAACATAACCTGCTTCCGAAATCACAGGCAAATTCCAAGCCTGTGTGGTTTCAAATTTTTCAACAATCGTCGTCATATCATCGGTTATTTGAATCACATCGGGGTAAGGTTTCACCAAAGATTTGATTTGAGTACGGCGATACAGTTCTTTTTTGAACATAATCGGGCGCACATCGTTCAAAACGACAATCCCTACTAATTTGTTTTGCTTATCGACAACGGGAAAAATATTGCGTTCCGAAACGGTAATCGCATGAATTAATTGTTCCAAATGGTCGGTGTCGTGCAAACGCACAAAATTCGTTTCAATCAACGTGGAAACTTGCATCGTCACCAAGATATTCGCATCTTTATTGCCAGAGCGAATTTTTCGATTCAACGCCAATCGTTTTGTATCCATCGTGTGGGGTTCGAGCGTTTTGGAAACGAGGTAACTAATTGAGGTGACGAGCATCAAAGGAATCATCAACGAATAACCGCCTGTCAATTCGGCAATGAGGAAAATGGCGGTCAATGGCGCGTGATATAGCCCACTTAACAAACCTGCCATCCCAACAATGGTGAAATTACTGACGGGTAATTGACTGATATTCAATTGGTTAATGAATTTTGCATACAAAAAACCTAAATACGAACCGACAAATAAAGAAGGGGCAAAATTGCCGCCATTCCCGCCTCCGCCCAGCGTAACGGCGGTTGCAATCGCTTTAAAAAACATCACTAAACCGACGCATAATAATAATATCCAATCATTGGTGATGAAACGATGCAGTAAACTTTGTTGAAAAAGGTCATTGGGCTGCATTTGCGCAAGGCTTTTAATGCTGCTGTATCCTTCGCCAAAGAGACTTGGAAAAAATAATATCAGTAATGCTAACATCCAACCTGCAAAAAGCATCCGAAAATAGGGATTAGGATGCCAATGACTGCAAAAATGTTCGATTTTGACGAACATTCGAGCATGATACACGGATAATAACCCAGATAAAAGTCCTAAAAGGATGTAAAAAGGTACATTTTGGGGATTAAACGGAGCTTGCAATTGGAAACTTAAAATTGTGCCTTCTTGTAAAATGATTTTGGAAAGCAACGCGCCACTCGCCGCAGCCATCAATAAGGGGATGAATCCTGTGGTGCTGATGTCCAACATCAATACTTCTATCGTGAAAAGTACGCCTGCAATTGGCGCGTTGAACGCGGAGGCGATGCCCGCCGCAACGCCACAGGCTAAAAGTAAAGTGCGTTCGGCGTAGGTGAGGCGAAAAAAATCGGCATAATTCGCGCCTAAAGCAGCACCTGTAATCACAATCGGTGCTTCCAAGCCCGCAGAACCGCCAAAACCAACCGTTATCGGACTCGTAACTAATTGAGCATAAGTCTGTTGTGGCGGCAATATGCTATTGTTTTGCGCAATGGCGAAATGAAGCGGTGCTAATCCTTTGGTCAATTTGCCGCCCAATCCTTTTTGAATGATCACGTAAGTCAAGCCGAGACCAAGCAACGGAAATAGTAACAAGACATTATAACTACCTGCAAATTTATGGTGTTGTGCGATGTTAAAAACGGTATGCACCGCCATTTTTAACAAAACAGCCGCCAAACCTGCACTAAGTCCGACCACAACAGATAGCAAAAACATAAATTGTTTTTTCGTTAATTGTTGTTGCCAATGCGTTAAGAATGAGCGAATTTTGAATAATATTTTTTTTGGATTCATTTTGAGATGTGGCATAAGATTTTGCCACAAATCAAACAATTTTTTATGAATTATTGCTCAAAAAATACTTTTCGACACAGATTGAACCGATTGGACGAGATTTTCACAGATTTTTTTTTGACTTTAAACATTAAAAATCTGTGAAAATCTTGTCCAATCTGTTCAATCTGTGATGAAAAGTATGTTTTGCGAAGCATCCTGTTTCGTTTTACAACGTACTCTCGCTGGAAGCCCGAAATGGTTTTTCAAAAGCAGGTTCTACCATGCGCCAAATGATTTTTGAATAATCTTTCCCATCCAGCATGAAAAATAAAATTTTATAATAACTGAATTTACTAAAATAAAAAGCGGTTTCTTTCCGTGTTTCAAAGACTTTAAACGTTGAT
>JBDKKX010000007.1:0-26239 GCA_039795795.1 Bacteroidota bacterium
CGGGGATGCCGAATACGATTGTGGACAGGGCAAATGAAATTTTGGCGCAATTGGAATCCAAACACATCGAAATTCCGACAACAGAGGCGGACGCACCGCTTCAAACGTCGATTAGCGCAGGTGGCAATGGTAAATTGATTCAAAAAAAGTTAAAATCGTTGCCGACAGCGACTCAATTAAACTTTTTTGACATCGGCGACCCGCGTTTGCAGCGCATCAAAGAAGCCCTTGACCGCATGGATTTGAATACGATGACTCCCATAGAATTGATGATGAAGGTGAGTGAATGGAAAAAAATGTTGGATAGTTAAACGGCTTTGCTTTGAATTTTCAATCGTATCCTTTAAAAAAATCTGTTGCTCTATGAAACAAACCATTGCTTTTTTTTCTTTGTTCTTATTGTTATCTATGCATAAACCTATCATAAATCATTCACAATCAATGATTAATGAAGATTTATCTATAAGCATGTTATCCTCTGTGAATGCTTTGCGCAAAACGGGATGTACTTGTAGCGGCGTTAAAATGAAACCTGTACCGCCTTTAAAATGGAATCCATTGTTGGAAAATGCAGCACGCGGTCACGCAAACGATATGTATCAACAAAAATATTTTAGTCATCAAAGTCAAGATGGCAGGTCTTTTGACGAGCGCGTGACGCAAGCGGGTTATAATTGGATGGCGGTGGGCGAAAATATTGCTTTTGGACAAAAAACGTTGGAAGCAGCGATGGCGGCTTGGAAAAAAAGCGGCGGACATTGCAAACAAATGATGGATAAAAATGTAACCGAAATGGGCGCAGCCCGAACGGGGAATTATTGGGTGCAGGATTTTGGAAAACCCATGCGTCGTTAATGGATGTAGAGCGAATTGGAACGCGGAGGACGCGGATTTTGCGGATTTGCACGGATTTTTCATTTTTAGGTTACACTTTGAGATACATTGTGATACGAATGGATGTACGGATTTTACGGATTTCACCGATTGGTACGGATTTTTTTTATTTTTTTGCTTGAAACAAAGCATTGGGGTTCAAAAAAATCCGTACCAATCGGTGAAATCCGTAAAATCCGTACATCCATTCGTATCACAATGTATCTCAAAAGTGTAACCTAAAAATGAAACATCCTTGCAAATCCTAAAAATCTTAAAAATCAATCCCATTTAATCCCAAAAAAATCCAATTTAATCCCAATTCCAACGTACCACAACTTAAAATTATGGCTAAACTTTTAAGAAAATGCCCCGAATATAAAATATCCAAAGGATGAACCAGAAAAATAAAACATGGAAAATCGCAAATAAAAACGAACTTAATTTTTGTTTTTCCACAAAAGCATTCCATTCAATAGGGTCAGAGGCTTTCGTCAATTGCTTGGTTTTAACCCTGCGCAACAAGGCATCAGGAGTCGTTATCGGTGAAAAAACATTTTCATACAATTTTTGATAACCGCCAATTTGTTTAGGAACGGTCACATTATCCCATTTTTGCACGACCGTTTCGACAGGGCTATTAAATTTGAATTTACTAATCGTCTTCACGTACACGCCCGATAGCACAAATGCCAAAATAGAATTCATGCCCAACACTAATACCGGTTTTGTCCAACCTTTAAACCCTTGAATATCAATGAACCAGATTAAAATAGCTAAAATAATAATTGCCGTACCGCCCGTGTTCAACACATAAGTAGGAGTCCACAACGATTTATTAATCGGACATGCCCATTCTCTCAAAATTGTCGTATTGCTCAATAACCAGCCCGCCGCCAAGCCAATCACGCCCCAAATCAACATTTTGCGCACCAAAAGCGACCTATCCGCTTCCATATCAATCATTCGACCCGCAAAATAACCCAAAATCACGGTGACAATCGCAGGAATCGTACTTAACAAACCTTCGGGGTCAAAAGCAGTTCCCTTGCCGCGCCAAAGATGGTTTTCACCAAACACCTTTTTATCAATTTCCGTGACCAAATTGGTATCCAAATGTTGCATCGACGAAACGCCATCGGCATCCATCACTTCTAAACCATACGGAAATTGCGGGTCGCTGCCATAATGCATCATAATATGATACCAAACCAACAAAACTCCGCCAATAACGCCCACTGTTGTCCGATTGAAACTGACACAAATAATACTTCCAATAATATAACAAATCCCAATTCGTTGCAACACGCCCATAATCCGCAAATGCGAATAATCTGCCGCCGATATTAAAAAAGCATTTAA
This sequence comes from Bacteroidota bacterium, assembly GCA_039795795.1. Lineage (GTDB taxonomy): Bacteria > Bacteroidota > Bacteroidia > Chitinophagales > Saprospiraceae > JAAFJT01. The sequence goes on from JBDKKX010000007.1 coordinate 2,236, forward strand.
TGCGAGACCAATTAAAAAAATCGTCGCACCGCGCTTTAAAATTTTCAAATATACGTCTGTGGGCGGACGATTTTCATATTTTTTGAGCGAATACCAAGCAGAAATGCCCACCGCAAACAAAAAAAAGGGAAAAACCCAATCGGTCGGCGTTACGCCATGCCAATAAGCGTGTTCCCAAGGCGCGTATATGAACGACCAAGTACCCGGATTGTTGACGATGAACATCAATGCAATGGTCAATCCGCGAAAAACATCTAATGCGACCAAACGATTGGTTGGTAATGCGTTTGCAGCCATAAAGAAACAATTAGGTTGGTTTGAAAAAGGATGAATGATAAATGATAAATGATGAATTAACAATTCATCATTTATCATTCATCATTTATCATTAGTAACAAGATGCTAAACTATACACTTTTGAGGAATTATGCTTGATTTTATGTTTTTTTTTTATTTTTTTTGTAAAAAAGTTGCATGTTTCGTTGAAAAAGTTCAACTTTGCGGCGCGAAATGCAATCCGTGTTAAAAGTAAACGGTTCCGTAGCTCAGCTGGATAGAGCAACTGCCTTTAAGTGAAATTAGGAGCCATGGCTGGCGAAAGCCATTATGGGATTTTGGCTGTTCAGGAAACGCTTCATTATCCGTCTTTTGCAAAAAACATGGATAATATGCCAATCGTGAGTTGTAAGTTGCCTATTTTCTGTTGAAAATAAAATTTGCAATGCAGAGACTGTATGCCAGACACCTACGTTTTAATTTTTCAAAATCAAAATATGGTGAAGAGACAGTCCAGACCACAAATGTACTTGAAAAAGTGCAGCGATGAAAATCGTAGTCGGTACGCTAAGCAGTAGGTCTTTGGTTCGAATCCAAACGGAATCACAGCTTTCGTGTTCAAAAAAAAGCGGTTTTTGGTGTTTTGCCAAAACCGCTTTTTCTTTTTTTAAAACTAAATTAAGTAATGGAGTAAAAATAAGCGATCAATAAAAAATTGCGGTAATTTGGAAAATGGACGCAATTTTTATTGAAAAATGGACGCAATTTTTGATAGTTTAGTTCTACTTAAGTACTTATTAACTAATAAGAACATATAAAAAGGTATTTAAAATATTTTAAATCGGTAAAGGCATAAAAAAAGTGCATAACGATTCACTCGCTATACACCTTTTTTTATCTTGCACGCCTCAAGCATCCTATCGCATCGCCGCAACGCGCATAGACAACGCTTCTGTCATATTCGCGGTAAGGTTCATCTTCATTTCAAACTGATTCGCCGTATTTTTCAAACCCGCTTTTTGCAATAAATCAATCACATCATCCGCATCGTTCGGAATACTGTGGACGCGGACGTTTTCATAAACTTCCGACAAAGCCTTGAATAAATACATTTTAACGCTATGGGTCGCTCCCGAACGGAAGCCAAATTGTGAGATATAGCCATTTTGAGGATTGATAACGGCAAAACCATTTAATACATTTTGTTGGTCATACACCAACCAAGTTTCATAATCATCGGCAAGCATCGCCACAGCATCGGGCTGATTGTCCCAAGAATACGTGTAATTCACCAAATCTTTCACCAAATCCCACTCATAATCTTGTATTTTCTGGACGCGAAAACTTGCAAATGCCTTTTCATCGGGCACATTCAGCTTTCCATCAAAACACCGCAACATCCCCGTCGGACGCAATCCCACATTTTGATACGCTTTAATCGCCTTTTGATTCTCCGAAAGCACCTCCAAAGTCAACGTTTTGACCCCAGAAATCCGCAAAACAGGCAATGCTTTTTCGTAAATCTGCTCAATAAGTCGTTTGCCCCGATGCGACGGTATGACTCCCGAGACCACATTATGTGCTTTTTTACCATTTTTATTTTCGTCAATGCCGTGCAGTAAAAATGCCACCAACTGCTCGTTTTCAAAAGCCCCGAATGACAAGGCATAATCTACGCGTGCGCCATACCACCGCGTTCCCAAAGTCGCGGGAGACGCATCAATTTTCACGAAATAATCCTCAAACGCCTGTCCCACTGCTTCTGCAAGGGTCGTTAAAGGGACATCTCCTAAAGTTCTAATCTGCTGCATACGGGTAATTTATTTGAAAAACAAATTTTTGTTAATTTTGGTTCGTGTGAATGATTGCCGTAACATATCAATAACATTTTTATATTGACCGTTGGCAAGCTGCTTTATGACCTTATCTTTTAAGGCATAACGCAGCTAAAATAGGTTGATTACACCTTATTAAAAGTCAATCGTCCTTATAATTCGGACGAGACTTTTATATAAACGTCATCATTTTAACAAAAAATTACGTCTGTAATTTGCTCAGGGACGCATCTCATATAGTTGTTTACAGGCGAAAACCGCCAATTTAAGACCTTTTCTCGAAGCGAAAATCTAAGCAAAGATACAAAAAATATCAATAATAAAAGTTTCTATCTCTCAAAACAAGCATAAAAAAATATATTTTTTATACATTATTTCAAGAAATGTCCTGTTGATGGGATGTTGGTTAAAAAACGGTAATAAACGCATTGGCTTCTATGTTATTTGTGGGAATTAGAATACATTTTAAATTTACACACCAATACGCAGTACAGGAAAGGGGGTTTCATTCCAAAAGTTCCAAAACGACCAATTAACGATTGATTAACGATAGTTTTAATATCATTTACATTCACAAAATTTTTTGTTGAAAACAGTCTCCCAATAACGCTTTGTTTTTCGTTTTTTATCCAGCACGGATTCACAAACATTTTATAATTCATTCATTCGTACAACAATATGACAAGATTATAACGCAATACGGCGCAAATGTATATTTTTTTTACCTTACCATGCAATTTTTTTTTTGAAAAGTTCAAAAAAGCGTTACCTTTGCGTGCCGAAAATGAAAAGGCAAGTTTTTTAAACAAAAAATTTAAAAATTTACAATGAACGCCATACAGTTCGTACACGAGCAACTTAAAGCAGAGGCAGAGGCTAAGCACGCTACTATAGTTGCACAAGCAAAAGCAGACGGCAAACCTGAGCCAGCCCAAAAAGGCGCGTTTCCTACATTTAAGTCTGGTGACAACATAGTGGTCAACTATAGAATCATTGAAGGCGATAAAGTACGGATTCAAGCATATCGCGGCGATGTTATTCAAATCAAAGGAGAAGGCTCGACGAAAACTTTTACCGTCCGCAAAATCTCTAATGGAGTGGGTGTAGAACGGATTTTCCCGTTTGCGTCACCGAGCATCGATAGCATAGAACTTTTGAAACGAGGCAAAGTGCGTCGGGCGAGATTGTTTTATTTACGCGATTTAGTCGGTAAAAAAGCTCGTATCAAAGAGTTGAAAAAATAAGTTGCTCAAAATTGCGCCAAGTGTTCATTTGGCGCAATTTTATTTTAATTAAACGATGCACACAACGACCACAATTGTATCGCCCACATCCCTCAAACCACTATAAAATCTATATTCAGAATATCATTAATAACATCATAGGATATAATCCATTTTTAGCTACTTTCACAGACTGCATCCTAAAAATGCGTCCGATTGGGGGTAAAATGGAAGGTACTCGTATTTTTGTTAAGATATTTTTAACAAAATAATTGCTTTTCTCAAAACATTCTCCGTACTTTATGCCATGAAATTGGTAGCAAGAAAATTAGACACCTTATATATAATAGGTTGCTGCCCATGAAATTCGCTTTTTTTTTAATAACTGAATGCTTTTCTATGAATGGATGCTCACATCGCGCCTTTTAAATAAATAGTGTTCGACGAGCCGTACCAGCTCATAACCGATGCTGTTTTTTTGAAATGCGTCCTTCTGTTGCTTTATCGAAAAGCGTTTTAATAACATCATATATGAGATATACTATATTCAAAAATCAACTAAAAAAATGTATTCTCTTTGCTTTGCCAACTTTAATCCCATCGAATAGTCCACTTTGGGGGCAGTGTAATGGCATTATCGTTGAAAGTCAAATTATTGGTAATACGCATTTTTTGCGTTCCACGAATCAAACCTTGGTCGTGCGAGGCAATTATGTGTATAGTATGGAACTTTTTTCTAATGACAAAGGCGTTTTTGCTCGGATGATGTCCCGAAATGGGGTTGAATTTAATCAAGAGGATGAGGTGATTTTTGTCGATGTCAATAATATTCGCAAAACATATCGCTTTGTCGGCATGAGCGAAACGGTGAACGCGCTTGAAAAGGTGTCGCAAAATCGATTGCAATTGGATTTACCTGCGTTGGAATGGCTTAGTAATCAATTAATTAGCACGATTTATATTAAAAGTAATGCGTCGTACGAAATGCGTAAATTTTCGTTGGTGGAGAATCGCCAAATGGATTTTAAACGGTTGTTGACGTGTTTTAATCAGAGTTTGGATAAATCTAAAACAAAAAATATTATTTTAAAAGGAACAGAGGGTGGAAATTTGTCTGTTATTCCAACGAATGCCGCGCTTGCATCCGCAGAGGTACTGGAGGAAAATGGTCTATCTTCTAAATCTGCGCCTGCTGAAAGCGGTTTTGTATCCCGACCTATCAAACGGAATATAGATGCGAATTCATTGAATGATAATGAATTAGGAGATTTGAAAAAGGAATTGGCGAATACGAAAAGTCGGCTTCGCGCTGAAATTGAAGCTGAAAGGCAAGCCGCAGCGCGCCAAAAACAGCAGATTGCAGAAGATGTTTTGAATGCGGCGCGTCAAGCGGAATTGCAAAAAATGGGGTTTGCAAAGGAGGTGTTGAATGCGCGGCAGCGTTCGCAGGCGTTGATAGATAGTAATCGGTTGTTGGTTTCGGCATTATTGGAAAAAGATAAACAAAATAGTGATACAGAGAAGGTAAAATTGGCAAAATCGGTTGTGGAAGCGCGAGAACAGGCGATGAAAGTGATTCAAAAAGCGCAAACAGAGGCAAGTACGGAAGTATTGGCAGTTCGCGAACGGGCTGTTGCGGAAATCAAGGCGACTAAGGAGCAATTGGATGCTGCCAAAGCGGAATATGCGGATGAAGTGGCTGCCTCTCGTGAAAATGCAGACGCGGAATTGAAACGGATTCGAGCAGAAACGGCTAAAAGGATAGAAACGGCGCGGGCGGCGGCAAAAGTGCAGCGCGAACGAACGCAGGATGAACTTGTGGATGTCAAAAAGCAGGCTGCGGAGTGGATTCTCAAAACGCAGGAAATGACGGCGGATAGTGTTGCTCGGATTCGGGAAAATGGGGTTTTGGAAAAACAGCGTTTTGCTTTTGATTTGGCGGAGGCGAAAAGACGGGTTGCGGAGGAAAAAGCGTTGATTGCGCAACAGGGTGCGTCGGAAATGGCTGAAATGAAGGAGGGTTTGGTCAAGCAGCGCGAAGCAAATATCGTTGCGATTGCGGAATCGAACCGTCGGGCGACGGAAACGATTGAACAAACGCATCAATCGGTTCAATCCGAACAGCGTCGGGCGCAATCTGTGGTGGATTCGACGCGGCAAAAAGAGCAATTTGCGGTACAGGAAACGCGCAAAAAAGCGGCGGAAGCAGCTCAAAAAGTACAACTTGCATTGAAGCAAAATATTGAAAAAGTGCGCTCGGATGCTGCTGTGGTTCAAAAACAGGCGGAAATGGATATTTTGGCAACACAGGCGAAATCAAAAGCGAGTATTGATTCAATTCAGCAGCAAACGGCGATGATTTTAGAAAAACTGCGTTTAAAATCGGATTCGACACGGTTAGAATGGTCAAAAAGTGTTGCGGAAGCGAAATCATTGGGCGAAAAACGAAAAAAAGAGATTGCAGATGAAGTGGATCACAATAGGTTGGCGGCTAAAAATCAAGAAAAGGCTATTTTAGATTTGAATTTGAAGGAAATCGCGGATGCCAAACAACGTGCTGTGGCTGAAATGGTCAAAACGAGGGAAATGATTGTCACAAATATAGGGAATATGAAGGCGCAACAGGCGAAAGTAGAACAGGAAGTGGCTGAATCGATTGCTCAAAATCGGCAATCGGCTGCCGATTCAACGCATCAAATCGCGTTAACAGAAGCTAAAAAAGTGGCAACAATTCGGGAGCAAGCGGCTAAAAACATCGAAAAAAGCAATGCAGAAGCGGCTCAAGCACGTCAAAATTCGGCAGAATTAATTGGAAAATCGATTCGATATGCTGAAACTGAAATCAAAAGTATTGAGGATCAACAAGTTGCAGCAGTTAAAGAGTTGGAGGACAATCATAAAAAAAAGGAGCAAGAATTGCAAAATACATTGGCAGAGTTGATTCGAGCGAAAGCGTTAGAAATGGATTCGGTTCGGGCAGCGAATTTGCGGAATATGGCGGAACTGCAAAAAAATAATGAAATAAAGCAGCAAAAATATGATACCGAAACCGCAGAAGCGCGTCAGAAGGCGCAAGCAGGTATCGCTGCGGCTCAAAAAGAAGCATCGGATTTAATTTATCAAGCCAAACAAGCTGCTGACGCTCAAATTCAACAAGTGAAAGCGGAAACCGCGCTTGAAATTGCTAAAATGAAGGCAGAGGCAAAAAAAGTGGCGGATGAATTAAGAAAACAATAGTTTTACATGTCACAATTCATATTTTTTTGATATTTTTTAAACCTTATGAATTGTAAAAATGTTGTTAGGAATGTAAAAAATAAAGTATCACAATTGTCTTAGTAAAAGTATTTTAATAAATTCGCCCATAAAGTTCGGGAAACTTTCCAAGTTTCCCTTAGTACGGGACAAAAAAAAGGGGTAGAGCGAATGGGAACACGGAGGACGCGGATTTTACGAATTTACGCGGATTTTTTTGGATTTTATGTTGAATTTTAAGCCTAAATTCAAAAAAATCCGTGTAAATTCGTAAAATCCCTGTCATCCGTGTTCCAATTCGTACCGTAATTTTTTTTGTCCTGTACTGAGCAAGTTTCCCGAACTTTAGGGGCGAATTTATTAAAATGCTTTTACTTAACTGGAATAGATTGGATTTTGTGGATTTTTTCTTAGTACGTGACAAAAATACTTTTTATCACAGATTGAACAGATTCGACGAGATTTCACAGATTTTTTTGGATTTTCAATGCTTAAAATCCAAAAAAATCTGTGAAATCTCGTTGAATCTGTTCAATCTGTGCCGAAAAGCCTTTTTGTCACGTACTAAGGGATTTTTTGTTAAAAAATTCACAAATCCAATCTATCCAAGTTAAAATTAGTAAATAATTTCAGTTAAAAACAAACCATTGGGCGGCACGCTGTAACTTTTCTTCAGCAAAATTTGCTGGTCGAGCGCGGATTGGACAGTCGCCAAGTCCAATTGCCCCGTACCAACATTCAGGCACATCCCAACGATTAACCGGACCATGCCTCTTAAAAAACGGTTCGCCGAAATATGAAAGGTAGCGGATTCGCTTTCAAAAACCCATTCACATCGAAAAAGGTGACAGGTCATGGTCGCACTATCGGAATGCGTTTTGCAGAAAGGGAAGAATTCCGTGTAATTACACAGTAAGGCGGCGGCTTTTTGCATGTTTTCAAAGTTTAAACGTTTAATTTCTGGGTAAAACCATTGGGTTTCAAGCGTAAACGGATTTTTAACAAAAGTGATATGATATTGATAAGCTCGACGCACAGCTCCAAATCGAGCATGTGCATCTGGCTGAACTTCATAAATCTTTTTTATAACAATGGTATCACAAAGAAATTTATTCAGTCGATTAAAAAAATTAGGTGGGAATTCGGTGTTGAAATCGAAGTGTGCAGTGTAATGACTTGCATGTACACCTGCGTCTGTGCGCCCGCAACCCGTGATTTCGATGGGTTGGCGCAATAAGGTTGCAAAAGCGGTTTCTAACGCGGCTTGTACAGAAGCCGCATTGGGTTGTCGCTGCCAGCCCGAAAAGAGAGTGCCGTTATAAGCTAAATCTATGAAGTAACGCATTTATGACATTTTTTTTCTTTTACGAAGAACGATACCGTTCAACAAACAAACTTCCAACCAACCGATGAGACAATTTTTGTCATTCACCTATTTTTTTTGGCACAAATTTAATTAAAAAACAACAATGACACGACAAAGTCCAATTATTAAAACCGCAACTGCGACACGGCACAAGGGAATGTTAACACCGGCACAAACGATTCATCGCTTTTATCAAGCGATTATTGACAAAGATGCGGAAAAAATTGCCCATTTTTACGTACCTGATGAGAGAACTTATGTGGTTTTAGAAGGTCCGCGACAATCCACTCTGGGTTTTACAAAAATTAAAAAGGGATGGAGAGATTTTTGTGATTCCGCACTGTTTTTACATTCGATTGAATGGATTGAAGAGGGTCCGTTAGAAGAAACTTCGGGCGATATGGCATGGATGGCAGGCGTTGTCATTTTAACCGTCGCGCTGCGCGGTAAATTGTTTACACGCAAATTTCGGTCATCGTTTGTTTTGCGCAAATCTGAATCAGACGATTGGCGCATTCAACATGAACACGTATCCGCAGCTATGGCTGACCCTTATGGCATCGGCGATTGGTTAAAAAAATAAACTGTATTTGAAATGATGAATGATGAATGATGAATGATGAATTCATCATTCATCATTCATCATTCTACTTCTATTACAATGAAAACGCTATTCCGTTTTTAGAATTTTAAAAACGTGTTTTCGCTTATTTTCTACCGCCAAACAAATAAAATACATGCCTTTTTGCCAAGCACTCGCATCAATCGTAGTGGGTGCGCCATCTCCATTTTGCCAATTTTGCTCAAAAACCAAAATACCTAAGGTGTTATAAACTTGAATCACGCGTTTTTTATCGGGATTGGGCAAATTTATTTTAAAAATATGATTTCCATAAGAAGGTGATACAGAATAAGTTACGCTATCTACGGAAGGCAAAATCGGTTTTTCAGGACGAATTGGCACTTGATGAAATGACAAAATGCCAACCCCTAATTCATTCACAATCCAATCATTCGCCGCCGTAATATGACTCAAATAGCTTACCGTTTTCACACCCGTCGAATCGCCCGAAAAGGTTAATTTGATTTGATTCCCCGAAACGGAACAACCTGTCACTTGTACATTGCCTTCTGAACAGGAAAAATCTTTCCACGGCGTTCCAATGATTTTCAGTTGTCCGACCATATTTTTGAGCTGAATCGTAATTTCATGAGCGTTTGAAAACCAAACTTTATCGACATTTGGGGCAGCTTTGTTGTCCATAGACTGTTTGTAAAGGCGCGCCGCCACTAACCGATACATGCGATTGCCCAACGAATCATACCCATTATGATAGGTGAAATGGCAACCATCGCTTTGTGCATGATTCGCACTCATCAGATTTAAATCCTTGATTTCGTCGGATAATTGGCGTTGCGCCTCCATGATAACGGGGCGCGTGTGCGTACAAGAACGAAATCGAATTTGAAACATAAAAATATTTTCTAATCCATAATCGCTTTTCCAGTCCTTATATAGCGTTTTAAATTGGTTTTTATAATCTTCGGGTTGCGTTTCCCAACCGTCCGTTTCGCCCTGCCACCAAATGAACGCATGAATTTTATTTTTAACTTCTGCGCCTTCTAATCGCCGCAACAAATTAAAATAATTATTCAAATCGCCGCCGCCGTAATTTTTCATAAAAACGACTTGCGGCACACCGCCCAATGCCTCGTTGAACAAGGCAACAGGTACTTTTTGGTCTTCAATAAGGTTGCGCGCCAAATGCGGAGGCCACTTTCCGGGTTGTGTGTAATCAATTCGATTCCAACCAAATTGTTGGGTATAAGACCTTAAAAAAGGATGTTCGTCTTCTGGGTGAATCGCGCCAATGCAATTGGATTGACCATTGACGACAATTATATCACCTGCAACGACTTTTTCTGCTTGTCGCAAAACGTAATCAATACCATTTTTTTTACCATATAAAACAATTTGATAATTAATTAGTTCTGCTCTTATTTCCATTGGAATTTGAAATAAAAAACTGTCTTGTGTATAGGCAATATTTATAATTTTTTCAACTGCCGTAGAATCCCCTCTCTGCACAACGAGCCGCAAAGTGGTGATGTTAGAACTTCGATGCAAATTTCCTGTTATAAGGTAAGTACCTTTCCCTGTACTGAGATTTCGTGGAATCACCTGCATATTTTTGGGAAATTGCACGATATTAACCCCATCTTGGGCGTGCGCAGCGATTGAAAAAAACAAAAAAAGAATTAATATATTTTTGATGTACTTGTTGCTCATAGTCATGTTTGTTGTGAATTTCTAAGATAACAAAATAACGGTCTCGCACAAGTTCGGGAAACTTTTCAAGTTTCCCGAACTTCGTGGGCGGAACGAAAACAATACAAAGATAATAGTAATTTTAAGGTTAGAATTATTTTCCATTTTTTTTGACAAAAAGATTACAAAGGTTAAAAAATGAATAATTTCTATTTAAATTTGACCAATTACAACCATTAAAATTTTGTTAAATCCGCTTGGCAACTGTGGAATCTATTTCCATTTTTGCATCTTTTTGCAGTGCATCGTTCATTATCGGAAAAAAAATATGTTTGCCAAACCCGATTTTGGAACATTAAGTGCCATTTAAACAATTACCTTTGATGTGTTTTGAATCGTGGCGGGTTCAAACGCTCTAAAAAAAAGTACAGATTATGAAAAAAATCGTGTTCGTTTTAACAGCTATTTTTTTTACTCTTAACCAACTGAATGCGCAGAAAATGAATGATTACAAAAAAGAGTGGCAAGAAGTGGAAAACCTTGATAATCAAGGACTTCCGAAGTCCGCTTTGGAAAAAGTAGAGCGTTTATACGCTCGCGCCAAATCGGAAAAAAATGCTCCGCAAATCATTAAAACATTGATTTTCAAGAGCAAATATATGTCTCAATTAGAAGAGGATGGTTTTGTGAAGGCGGTGGCGCGGCTTGAAGAAGAAGCTGCAAAATCGGAGTTTCCAGAGAAACCATTGCTTCAATCCATGTTGGGCGAATTGTATTCGGGCTATTTGGACGGCAATTATTGGAAAATGCAGGGGCGTTCCAAAGTGTCGGCAGATTTCAAAAATGAGGATATTCGGACTTGGGATATTTCCAAATTGAATGAAAAAGCAGGTCAATATTATCGAGCATCGTTGGATGATGACCGCACTAAGTCCTTGAATGTCAAAGATTTAGATGCGATTACAACCGAAGGTTCGGATGCGTTGCGCCCGACGGTGTATGATTTTTTGGCGCATCGCGCTTTGGTTTTTTGGACGAATACAAGAACGTATTTGACGGAACCCGCTTTTAAATTTTACCTCGACCAAAAAGAATGTTTCGCGCCTGCGGACGATTTTGTAAAAGTGAAATTTCAAAGCAAGGATGAACAATCTCAAAAATATCTTGCCATTCAATTGTTGCAGGATATTTTGCGCTATCAATTGAAGAATCCGAATCCTGCTGCATTGATTGATGCGGATTTGATTCGGTTGGATTTTTGCAAAGAAAATGCGGTGATAGAGGGCAAAGACGAAGCGTATTTGAATGCTTTGGAGTTTTTGCAAAAACAATATGCGGACAATCCTGCTTTTGTCGAAATTTCATTGCGTATTGCGCGCTATTACGAGTCGAAAGCGGAAAATTATCAACAAGGAAATCCCAATGACCCGTTTAAAGATTTTTACAAAAAAGCGAAGGCGATTTGTGAAACGGCGATTCAAAAATTTCCGACGGCTTACGAATCGAATGCTTGTCGGGCAATCATTCAACAGATTACAGCGCGTTCTTTTGATTTGAAAACGGAGCAGGTCAATGCGCCGAATAAGCCGATTATTGCTTTATTGGGTTTTAAAAATGCACCGAATTTTTATTTTAAAACGATTCGGTATTATGACCGTGCGGAAGAACAAGGTTTCCCAGATGATAATCAACGACTTGCATATTACAATAGTTTGCCTTATTTGAAAAAGGGCGAACAAACCTTGCCGAATGAGGGCGATTTTCGGACACACACGGCGGAGTTTAAAATTGACCCGTTGCCTTATGGTCATTTTTTAATCATGGTTTCGGATAATCCGTCTTTTTCAAATTTAGAAGGCGGCAAAGTGCATTATGTTTTTACGCATGTGTCCGATATGGCGTATTGGCATCGGAATAATCAGGTGAAAAATGAATTTGTCATCACCGACCGCACGACGGGTGAGCCGTTGAAAGGGGTGACGGCGGAATTTTGGGCGGATGAGTATGATTATACGACGCGTCAGAACAAAACGGTGAAACTTGGGTCGGATGTGAGCGATGAACGGGGTTTTGTGTTGCCGAATTTCGGGGGCAATCGCAATCATTATTTCAAGGTAAAATTGATTCGGGGCGCGGATACGTTGTTGACGGGCGATGGTTATTCGGATTATTTTTACAAAAATGAGCGCAAAAAGTCGCGTCAAACGCATTTTTTCACGGATAGAGCGATTTATAGACCGGGTCAAACGGTTCATTTTAAGGCAATTGCGTTGGAAACGGGGGTGGATGATGTGCCGCGCATTTTGAAAAAAGAAGCGATTAAAGTGACGTTTTTTGACGTGAATTATCAAAAAATAACGGAATTGTCTTTGAAAACCAATGATTTTGGGACGGTTCAAGGCACTTTTGTCGCGCCGACGGGTGGTTTGACGGGCAATATGAGTATTCAATCGTCGATTGGTGATTCTCGACAATTTATTCGGGTGGAGGAATATAAGCGTCCAAAGTTTGATACGAAATTCAAACCGATTGAAGGAACTTTTGTGTTGAACGACGAGGTGAAGGTGAAGGGGAATGCACAAGCGTATGCGGGTTCTAATGTGGACGGCGCGAAAGTCAAGTTTCGAGTGACGCGGGATGTGCGTTATCCGTATTGGGATTGGGGTTGGTGGAGACCGAGACCTGCGGGCGCGGCGCAAGAAATTGTTTTTGGCGAAACGGTCACGGATTCAGAAGGGAATTTTGAGATTAAATTCAAGGCTTTGCCCGATAGAACGGTGGATAAATCCACAAAACCAGAATTTACTTATACGGTTTATGCCGATGTGACGGATATTACGGGCGAAACGCATGCCACTCAAACCTCGGTTTCAGTGGGTACGATTGCGTTGCGTGCGAATATTCAAGTGCCTGAACAGATAAATCGCAAAAATTTCAAGCCTTTTGCGATAACGACGACGAATTTGAATGGTGTTTTTGAGCGTTCCAAAGGCAAAATCACGATTGATTGGGTCACGCCGCCGAGTCAAAATTATGTAACACGGTTTTGGGAAAAACCAGATATGTATTTGATGTCGAGAAACGATTTTCAGCGTGATTTTCCGAATTATGCGTATAAAAATGAGGATTTAAAGCAAGAATGGGTTAAAAAGAAGACCGTTTTGGAGGAAAGATTTGAAACGAAATTAGGAAGTCCCAATGAGTTGAAAATTGAAACCATTAAAACTTGGGAAGCAGGCACGTATAAAGTGACTTTTAAAACCCAAGATGCGTATGGGGAAGCGATTGAAATGGTGAAATTTTTTACTTTGTACGATTTGGAGTTGAAACAAATTCCGTTTACGGGGACGCAATTTGCTTTGTTAGAAAAGACGACTTACGAACCGAATGAACGGGGGGATTTGTATATTGGTACATCGGAAGCGCGTTTGCCCATGTTGGTTGAGTTGGAACGGGATGGTAAAATCGTGGAAAGTCGTTGGACGACCTTGCAGAAATTGGAAAAAATTGATTTTTTGGTGACGGAAAAGGATAGAGGGAATATTTTTTACCATTTGAATAGTGTTAAAAATGGTCGTTCTTACCATGAAGTGCATGCGATTGAAGTTCCTTGGACGAATAAAGAATTGGTTTTTGAATATTTGACTTTTAGAGATAAGTTAGCACCCGGTCAGGACGAAACTTGGAAAATCAAGGTTTCGGGCAAAAATAAAGATAAGTTTGCGGCGGAAATGGTTGCGGCGATGTATGATGCTTCGTTAGATAAATTTGCCGTAAATCATTGGAATTTAAATCTTTATGGTACGCGTTATGCGAGTTTAGGTTTTGGGAATGCGACGTTTAAACAGGCTTTTGCGAATTTGTTTTATAGCCAACAGTCGAGTGAAACGGTTCAAGAAGCAACAAAACAGTATCGTTTTTTGAATTGGTATAATTTTGATTTTGCTTCTGGCGGTAGTTATGACCGTTATAGTCGCGGAGGGCGCGTTATGATGTCGCGGATGGCGCAACCGACGATGGCGGCAGAAGCGATGTCCATGCCTGCACCGCCGCCCGGTAAAAAATCAAAAGCGATGCCTGCATCGGATGATGCGTCGATGTCGGCGGATACGCAAGTCGCGAAAATGGAAGCCAATGCTGCTGGAAAACCAACTGCTCCTGCGCCCAATACGCCTACAAATAAGGGAAATGATTTTTCTGGGGTTCAAATTAGAACGAATTTGAATGAAACGGTCTTTTTCTATCCCAATTTGGAGACGGATGCGGATGGAAATGTGATTATCAAATTCAAAATGAACGAAGCGTTGACGAAATGGAAATTTTTGGGCTTGGCGCACACGACCGATTTGAAAGTGGGTACGACGAGTAAAGAGATTGTGACGCAAAAAGATTTAATGGTTTTCCCAAATCCACCTCGATTTTTCCGTGAAAGTGATGCGATTGAGTTTACCGCGAAAGTCAGTAATTTGACGAACAAGACCTTAACGGGTTCTGCGCAATTGCAATTATTGGATGCGATTACGATGCAACCTGTTGATAATGAATTAGATAACAAAAATCCGACGGTTTCATGGGAAGCAAAAGCGGGTCAATCGGCGCGGTTGGCTTGGAATCTGAAAATTCCAATTGGCGGCGTTCAAGCGGTGACGTATCGCGTGATTGCGAAAGCGGGTGCGTTTGGCGATGGTGAGGAAAGTTCATTGCCTGTTTTGACCAACCGAATGTTGGTAACGGAGACGTTGCCTTTGCCAGTTCGCGGCGGCGAAACGAAAACGTTTACATTGGAAAATCTGAAAAATGCAGGGGATTCTAAAACGTTGACGCATCAAAAATTTGCGTTGGAATTCACGCAAAATCCAGCTTGGTATGCGGTGCAAGCCTTGCCCTACTTGATGGAATATCCGTATGAGTGTACCGAACAGATTTTCAGTCGTTTTTATGCGAATAGTTTGGCGACATCAGTTGCAAATGCGCATCCGAAGATAAAAACGGTGTTTGAACGCTGGAAAAATGTGGATACGGAAGCCTTGAAAAGCAATTTGAGCAAAAATCAAGAATTGAAATACGCGTTGTTGGAAGAAACGCCTTGGGTTTTGGCGGCGCAAAGTGAGGAAGTGCAGAAGAAAAACATTGGTTTATTGTTCGATTTGAACAAAATGGCGACCGAACAAAAGCGCGCTTTGGATAAAATTGCAGAACGCCAGACTCCAAATGGTGGTTTTGCATGGTTTCCGGGCGGACATGATAATTGGTATATTACACAATATATGGCGGAAGGATTGGGGCATTTGGACAAATTGGGCGTAAATGTGTTGAATAATGACTCAAAAACGGGCGATGTGGCTAAAAAAGCGGTTCAATATTGTGATGCACGAATCATGGAAACCTATAATGAGATTGAGAAGGAAGTCCGAAAAGGGCGCACGAAATGGGAAGATGACCATCTTTCAAATATGGCGGTTCATTATATGTATATGCGGTCTTTCTTTTTGAAAATCGGCGTAAGTGTGGAGTTACAACGCGTACACAATTATTATATGTCTCAAATGGACAAATATTGGTTGAAACGGGGGATTTATGAGCAAGGGATGATGTGTTTGGCATTGCAACGGTATAATTATGGGAATAAAACGACGATGGCAATCGTTAAATCGTTGAAAGAGCGTTCTTTAAATAGTCCAGAAATGGGTATGTATTGGAAATATGAGACAGGTTATAATTGGTATCAATTGCCGATTGAAACGCAGGCGATGATGATTGAAGTTTTTGACGAAGCGGCGCATGATGCCAAATCAGTGGATGATTTGAAAGTTTGGTTGTTGAAAAACAAGCAAACGACGCATTGGAAAACGACAAAAGCGACGGCTGCTGCCGTGTATGCGTTGTTACGGAATGGGGATAATTGGCTTTTGGAGGACAAAGACGTTCAAATTACAGTTGGAAATGAGCCTGTGGACGTTGCTAAAATCCAAAAAGAGGCTGGAACGGGTTATTTCAAAATGGAATTTCCTAAAAAGGAGATTCATTCCGACATGGCGACCGTCAAAGTGACGAATCCGAATAAAGTGGTTGCATGGGGCGCGGCATATTGGCAATATTTTGAACAATTGGATAAAATTAAATTTTTTAAAGAAACGCCTTTGACGATTCAAAAAAAATTGTTTAAAATGCAAAATACGGATAGAGGCATCGTGAGTACGCCGATTTCAGATAATGCAACGTTGACCCCTGGGGATAAAATCAATGTGCGCGTTGAATTGCGCGTTGACCGCCCGATGGAATACGTGCATTTGAAAGATATGCGGGCGAGTGGCTTTGAACCTGTGAATGTTTTGTCGGGTTATCGCTGGCAGGATGGCTTGGGTTATTACGAAAGTACGCGAGACGCAGCAACTAATTTTTTCATAGATTATTTGCCAAAAGGCACGTATGTTTTTGAATATCAATTAGTTGTGAATCACAAAGGCAATTTTAGCAACGGCATTACGACCATACAATGTATGTACGCGCCAGAGTTTACAAGCCATAGTGAAGGCATTCGAGTTACGGTGAAGTAAAAATAATTTTAGATTTAAATTTTAAAAACAAAGCTACAAAGTTGCAAAATGAATCCTAAAAATGATTCATTTTGCTAATTTTGTAGCTTTCTTTTTTCAGCCACGAATTTCACAAATTTGCACGAATTTTATACGTTTTCATAAATAATAATTTGTGCAAATTCGTGCAATTCGTGGCTGAATTCAATATCCAAAAACAGCAAACAAATGTTTTTAAATAAAATTATTTTAACGAATTTTAAAAATTACGAACAAGCTACTTTTACATTTTCGCCTCAAATCAATGGGATTGTGGGTCTAAACGGTGTGGGCAAAACGAATTTATTAGATGCCATTTACTATTTGAGTTTAACGAAAAGTCGTTTTTTTTCCCTCGACCCTGATGTGATGTTGAAAGGAAAAGATTTTTTTCGAGTGGAAGGACTTTTCACGAAAGCAGGCAAAACCGAAAAAATAGTTGCTAAAGTGCAGCCGCGCAAAAAAAAAATCTTTGAAATCAACGATGTGCCCTATAAAAGTTTGTCACAACACGTTGGTCAATTTCCTGTGGTGATGATTACGCCCGATGATACCGATTTAGCTCGAGAAGGTTCGGAAACCCGTCGGCGTTTTATGGATATAACTTTATCGCAATGTAATCAAACGTATTTGCACAGTTTGATGGATTATAACAAAATTTTGGAACAACGAAATGCCATTTTGCGCGGCTTGGATTACCTGTACACGGCGGAAGATTCGATTCCATTATTGGACATTTACGAAGCGCAAATGGAAGAGCCTGCTTTGTCGATTTATGAAACGCGGCGCATTTTTGTTTATAATTTTGCGACAGTTTTTGCCGATTTTTACAAAAAAATCTCTGGCGACCGCGAAAATGTAACCTGTGTTTACGATTCGCAACTGCATTTTCAAAATTTTGCCCAATTCATTCGGAGCAATCGGGCAAAAGATTTGGTTTTGAAGCGCACGGTAACGGGGATTCATAAAGATGATTTGCTCTTTACGATGGATGATAAAAGTGTCAAACGATTTGGCTCGCAAGGACAATTAAAATCTTTTGTTTTAAGTTTGAAATTGGCGCAATATGAATTGTTGAAAGAAATTAAAAAAGTGGATCCCATTTTATTGTTAGACGATATTTTTGACAAATTGGATGAAACCCGCGTGCGCAATTTGTTAGAATTGTTAATAGAGCGCGGTTTTGGACAAATTTTTATCACGGATACAGATGAAAAACGGTTAGAAAGCATTGTCAAAACGCTGAATACCGATTTTAAAAAAATTACGATTGAAAAGTAAACCCCGAATTACACGAATCATTCGTGCAAATTCGGGGCGAATCATGTATTTCAATCCTTATTTTCATCACAGATTGAACAGATTAAATGGATTTACACAGATTTTTTTTGATTTTCAAAGGTTAAAAAAAAAAAATCTGTGTAAATCTCGTTGAATCTGTTCAATCTGTGCCGAAAAGTATTTTTGTCCCGTACTAAGATTTCAATCGAACTTTTAAAAAAAGATGCTTGATAAAATTAATATTTTCTGGTTTCGGCGCGATTTGCGTTTGCAAGATAACGCAGGTTTACACCATGCTTTAAAGGGCAACTATCCTGTTTTGCCCATTTTTATTTTTGATACACAGATTTTAGACAAATTAGAAGACAAAATGGATGCACGCGTTCATTTCATTCATCAAACTTTGACGGAATTAAAATCTGAATTAGAGTCGATTGGAAGTACATTATTGGTTAAACATGGAGAACCCAAAGCAATTTGGCAACAATTATTGAACGATTATGCGATGGACACCGTTTATACCAATCATGATTACGAACCTTATGCACAGGGACGCGATAATGTTATTCAACAATTATTACAATCGTATGACATTGATTTAAAAACATTTAAAGATCATGTGATTTTTGAAAAAAATGAAATTGTCAAAGACGATGGTAAACCTTACACTATTTTCACGCCCTATTCCAAAAAATGGCGCGCCCACTTAGAAACAAAATTGGCAACTTATAAAGGTGAAAAGATTTCGTTTTTTCTAAAACCCTACCCTACTGAAAAATATTTCCATCATTTTTTGAAAATCAAACCACTTGAAATGCCCCCTTTGGAAACCATTGGTTTTCAAAAAAGCTCCATTGTTTTTCCATCCAAAACGGTGACACGCGGTTTAATTAAAAATTATGATAAAACACGCGACTTTCCTGCTATGGACGGCACTTCAAAATTAGGCATTCATTTTCGATTTGGAACGATTAGCATTCGAGCAAAAGCCTGTAATGCTTTGAAAATCAATGAGATATATTTAAATGAATTGATTTGGCGAGATTTTTATGCCATGATTTTGTATCATTTTCCGCAGGTTGTAAATGGCGCGTTTCGACCCAATTATGATAGAATTGAATGGTTAAATGAGGAGAAAATGTTTGAAAAATGGTGCGAAGGCAAAACGGGTTATCCATTAGTAGATGCGGGTATGCGTGAATTGAATGCAACGGGTTATATGCACAATCGAGTCCGTATGGTCGTTGCGAGCTTTTTGACCAAACATTTGTTGATAGATTGGCGTTTGGGCGAATTATATTTTGCGCATAAATTATTAGATTTTGATTTGGCGAGCAATAATGGCGGCTGGCAATGGGCTGCAGGTTGCGGAACCGATGCTGCACCTTATTTCCGCATTTTCAATCCCACCAGTCAACAAGAAAAATTTGATAAAGATGCGGTTTATATCCGAAAATGGGTTGCAGAATGGGGCACTCCTGCGTATCCAAAACCCATTGTGGAACATGCGATGGCGAGAGAGCGTTGTTTAAAAACATATAAAGCGGCATTAGGTTAGGCAATAAGCAGTGGCTGTCTCAAAAGGGTAAAATTTAATTTTTAGACCCAATATTATTCGGTTGGGATACGAATAATATTTTGTGATTTTTTCTTTTGAGACAGCTAAGTGCTTGGACAAATTAAAATGATACGAACTAAAATGATTTAAAATATTGATTATCAAATAGTTATAACTTGACGCAAGTTTGCAACTTGCGTCAAGTTGTACGTTTAATTTTGTCTAATGACTTATCACAAAGCATTGCTCAATGAGGAATACCTAAATTGGTCTGTTCTCCATGCTGATTCGTGAAAATAAACCGATTATAAGCAACTTTTATTTGAAAAAACTTGCCCTTTTCGAGGTCGTAGAAGATTAAACCTTGAAAATCAAAAGTTTCACCCGCTTTGACCGCGCCAAAAAGTGTATTGGCATCATCGTTCAAAGCAATAAAATGCGCCCACATTTCTATCGCAATATGATGTTCATCGGCAACAAATCTTTTAACGGTCAAAATTTCGTCAAAACTTTTCCATATTTTGTCATAATGCTCTTTCATCCCTTGCACGCCTTCAAATTCCAACGTTCCATTCATCATTTTCATATCGGTAGCGATGTATTCCTCAAAAGCGGTCATGTCTTTGGCATTGAAACGACGAATGTAATCCTCGAAACGTTCCCTAATTTGAGTTAAATTCATTATTAAAATCTGTTTTTAATTTGTTTGACAATATTTTCAATGGCAATTCTGCCTGTATTGAGCGCGAAGCCCATCGATGTACCCGGAAAAATAAACGGATAACTATCTCCATAAATCGAACAAGCATCCGTTCCTGCTGCGTATAAACCTTTTATAGGTTGCCAATCTTGTCCAATGACTTCTGTTTTTTCATTAATTTTAATGCCGCCTGCACTCCCATACGCGCTTGGGAAATGACGCGCCGCATAAAATTTTGATTTTTGAATCGGACGCAAATATTTATGATCTTTATTAAAAAGTTCGTCGTAACCTTTTCTACAAGACTTATTATAAGTTTCAACCGTTTTTTGAAGTCCTTCGGGATGAATACCTGTTTTTTCACATAATTCCGCTATCGTGTCCGCCACATAAAAATTGCCTTTTTCCGATTTTAAATAAGCCTCAATGGTTGCGTTTGCGTTCGCAAAATGCGTATGTGGGAAAACACGGTTTCGTGTATCAAAATCTTTTTCCATCTCTTTCAAAATGGTTTCGTCGAAAATCAAAAAAGCCGTTTTATCTTTTTGAAGGGTTATCGCATTCGCTGTGAAAGTCACATTCGGCATAATCGCCTCATTTAAAAACCTTTCGCCCAAATAATTGACTAATAAATGAGGTTGCCGACAGGCTTCATGTAAAGTAGGCGGGACATTCAACGGGTCGGGCATGCCGTAAATCAATTCCATAGACATTTCTGTTTTTTGCGCGCCGACTTCCCATGCCATGCGGATACCATCGCCCGTCACGCCAGGGATTCGGAACGGATAAATATCTTTGCCCAACTCAAAACCAGCGTATTTTTGAATCATTGCGGCACTATTGCCAAAACCACCTGTCGCTACGATGACCGCTTTGGAACGCGCTTCTATAATGTTTCCCGTTTTATCCGTAGCCTTAATTCCAATGACACGCTCTTTTTCTTTAAGAATTTGATGAACCGAACATTCCAATTGTATATTTACGCCTAATTCGATGGCTTTTTTCGTTAAAATCTTCATCATGGTAGCCGCACCCCCAGGACCAGGTTGCCCATTTTCAGGTTTCACCAAATGCCATGTTTGAAAAGAACCTGTGAAATACGTAGCAGGTTCGACAAACTCAACGCCCAAAGATTCAAGCCAATGAATTGTGTCACCAGATTTATTCAAAAACGTGCGCACTAACCGCGCATCGACGCGCCAATGCGTATAATCCATAAAGGCTTTGAAAGCTTCATCTTGGGTGGGTTGCAATAATCTTGCTCGCGTATGACGGCTTTCAATGCCTAATGGACCCATACCCCGATTCGCAGTACCACCTGTCATCGCATTTTTTTCAAAAACGATAACGGATAAACCATGTTGAGCCGCACTCACGGCGGCGGCTAATCCTGCTGCACCTGCGGCGATGATAATGACATCTGCTTGAAGATTTTCCATTGTTATTATTATTTATGAATAAGGCTTTATAGTATTCAAAGTATTGATAATCAATTGTTTAAATACTATAAAGCCTTATTTAGCAGTTTCCGCTTTGGGCATTTTTGAATTCGGATGCAACAGATTGGAAGGATGAAAAGGATATTTTTGGTCGAAAAAACACAAATTTTTACTAAAAATATCCTTTTCATCCCTTTAATCCATTGCATCCGAATTCAAAAATGTCCATCGTTAAAATTTATAGCTTAAACCCAAGAAATAAGCCCGTGCAGGAATCGCTATTGCTTGGTGGAACGCATTCGGTTCTTTCTGAATCGCTTGCTTCGTAAGCCCCTCCAAATTTAAGTTGTCTGGGAATGTACCCGGTCCAACCCAACCCATAACGCCATATTGATTCAATAAGTTATTGACATTCGCGCTCAGTCTAAACTTAGGCGTAATATCATAACCCATAGACAAATTGAATTGACTAAAAGAAGGTAATTCAAACGCATTCGCAAAATTGGCTTGACGAGCACCCATGTATGACCATGTAAGCCCCGCGTAGAACTTCCCATTGGAATATTCAGGCGTAATATTTGCCATGACATTAGGCAAGTGAGCAATTCCATTACCCGAATTATCCACTGTTGAGTCGGGTGTCGATGCGCTACCGGTTGGCAAATGTATCCAAGATCTGTACGATGCCGCTTTCGACCCTTGCAAGGTGACAACGCCCCGAATCCCAAAATTGTCCGAAATTTTATACGTACCCTCTAATTCCACACCATACGTTTGCAAATTGTTGTAATACACTGGTGGATTGTACAATGCCCCTTTTGAATCCGTAAAAGTAACCGCCGTTGGAATCCGCTCTAAGGAACTGAAAAAAGGCGTAATATTTGCAGAATATTGTTCCGTTTTCGCTTTGAAACCCGCTTCATATTGTTGTATGACTTGAACTTCTGGGTTTAAATTGGTCTCATTGAAACTATTAGAAACGTTTTGATAAATTTGGAAACCAGGCGCTTTTTTACCGTTGGAGTAACGCCCATAAATTGCCATATTATCCGAAAGTTTATAGTTCAATGCGCCCGAAAAAGACACATAACTCAATGTTTTATCGTATTTATAGGCAGCTCCCAAAACAGCTTTGGTATTATCAAAAAAAGTTTTAGGATCGTTGTCTAAACCGCCTGTTCCTTCGGGTGCCAAAGCACGCACATTATTTTGTCCTTTGACATGTATATTTTCATAACGCACCCCCCAATCAAAAGTTAATTGCTTATTGATTTCCCAAGTGTGGGCAAAAAACAAAGCCGTTTGATTTTGAGTGATGGCTTCGACCGCATAACCTTGGTCTGCACCCACATTGACAACCCCATCTTTATTGGTCACTTGATAAACCGTACCATTTTTAGAGTCGGCGGGATTGGGGCTACCATAAGTTACTTTAATATTGACTGGTTTCGGATGATTTTCAATCGTCGTCAAAGCAACCCCTTGAGAACCTTGTATCCCATCATAAACAGAACTGCCTATAAAACCACCAATATTGAAACTCATATTATCCATTTTTTTACTAAAATTGAACTGGTCTAAAAACTCATTGACCTTGCGGTTTTGGTAAATTAATGGCGTAAAAAACAGCGAATTCGGCGCAATGGCACTACCTGGTGCCGTATTTGAAATGACATGATAATCAAAACCACTGAAAGACTTAACCGACATAACACTTCCCCCATTCACTGAAATATCATAAGTGCCAGGAATAATTTGGGTCGGCGGATGAAGCGAACCTAAGATAAAATACGTGACGATATTTTCCATATTAATCGGGGTCACAATACTCAAAGGCGTAAATGCTTCATTGCTTTTGCTGGAATAACGCATATTATTCGTGACTTTCCAACCCGACTCACCTAAATTTTGTTCCCAATTCAAACCAATGGAGTTATCTTTGGAGTGCCATAAATCAGACGGATTATAAGTCAAATTGCCTCTGTCCAATAAAGGCGAAGTCACGCTGATAGCAGGAGGCAATACAGAAGAAGTATTGTCGAAACCTGCTGCGGGTTTCATATCCGTATAACCCAAGGTAGGGATGCCTTCCGCCGTTAAATTATGGTCGTTTAAAACTTTAACCAATAATTTTAACGAACCGGTACCGTATTTATAGAATAAATTCCCTTTGATTTGCCCGCCATAATTAGAAGCATAGTTTGGATATTGCGCCCCGTCCGATTGG
>JBDKKX010000008.1:0-25557 GCA_039795795.1 Bacteroidota bacterium
TTAATGAACAAGACGAGATAAAGGTGGAGTTCAATTTGCGCGGACGGGAGTGGAATGGTAAATATTTAACGAATTTGAATTGCTGGCGCATGGATAAGGTGAATGGGGGAGATGCAAAACCTGTCGCGCCAACGACGAAAACTGCAACTGCGCCTGCAACGCATACGACAGCGACACATCACGCGCCTGCACCGCAAGCACCGATGCCGACTTCTAAGCCGCCATTGCCGACGGCTGCGGACGCGCCGAATATGGATGGCGACGATGATTTGCCGTTTTAAGGAGTTTTGAAATAGGATGCAACGGATAGAAAGGATAAAAAGAATGTTTTTTATAAAAATTTGCGTTTTTTCAAATCAAAACATCCTTTTTATCCTTTTTATCCGTTGCATCCTATTTCAAAAATGCCCCCAAAAAAAAAAGAGATTCTTATCTTCTAAGAATCTCCTTTATGAAATGAATGCAAATTTAACCTAAACGTGTAACAAAAAAATCTATCCGAATTTCTTTTTTTCTTTTTTCAGTTAAAACAGATGATAGCGAATAAATTTTGTTTAAAATAATCTTCACACTTGATTCAAAAAAAATTATTCGCCTCACCCGTAGCACAACACCAACACGATAAACAAAAATTATTTATATTATAAATATAGAGGGCATAAAATCAATGGTTTTATTTGTACTGGATTTTTCATTTACAATCGGTTGGTCGTTTATAAACTAAATTCGACTTAGTTTAATAACACCACAAAGATACAGTCGTTCAAATTCATTTTCCAAATTCTCCAAAAAAGTTTAACATGAATTATAGATTGTGTCATTGAATTGTCATAAAAAGCGGACAATTCAAAAAAAAATTAAAAAAAGTTAAAAAAAAATGCAAAAAGACTTTACAAAGTCAAAATAAGGTTATACCTTTGCACCGCGAAACGAAAAAAGCCCAAACGAAGGCTTTTTCTATATTGAAAATGGAGGCATGGCAGAGTGGTTTAATGCAGCGGTCTTGAAAACCGCCGTACGTGAGAGCGTACCTGGGGTTCGAATCCCTGTGCCTCCGCCGAGTAAGTTGGAGATTGTAGCTCAGCCGGTTAGAGCGTCTGATTGTGGTTCAGAAGGCCGTGGGTTCGAACCCCATCATTCTCCCCAAAATAAAAGCCGTAGGTTGTATGACCTGCGGCTTTTTCTTTTTTGTTTAAAGTTTTAATTTTTTCAATAAACCTCCTGTGTTGATTCGGTCAAACAAAACGTATCGAACCGAAAGTCCTTTTTGAGCATCAAAAAACCCATTACCACCCGATAAATTCATAAGGGGTTTAAAATCAACGGAAAACAAAAAATGTCCAACTTTTAATTCCGCGCCCGCAATTGCCGTAATCCCATAACCACTTTTAATATTACTGCCTGCCGCCGCCGAATAGTAATGCGGTCCCCCACCCAAATAAAAATTGAAGAACCGAAAAAAAGGAATAATATTCAAATGATGCTCATAAATCGCAGAAAAAGTCACATCCTTGCTTTTGAAAGCGGATTCTGCAATCACTTCGAGGGTTGCGCGCTCGCCAACTTGTTGTTGCAAGGTCAACCCAATGCCATCACCGATGCGCGCCCCGACAGCCGTACCATAAGATTGTGCGCGCAGACCCATCATGGAAAGGGTCATAATCGAAAAAATAAGATAATATTTCTTTTTCATAATAGACTAAAACGGTTTATAGTGGTGAATTATTGGATTTCACTTTTTTTGCGCGGTAATAAGCGAATTTTGCCTACTTTTACATGATTTCTTTGAAAAATTGCGTAAATTTATGAATCATTTAAAAATTTTGTGGCGTTTTTTTAAATTTTACTTTCGAGCTAAAACAAAATATAGCATTCATTCGCCTTTTGTTTTCTCTTTGGCGGAGGCTTTGGCAGAAGATGACAGGCTATTTTATGTTTTTGAAGAAGCAGAAAGCCTTCGAGATTTGCTTTTGCGCAATTCGGAAACGATTCCTGTGGCAGATTATGGGGCGGGTTCGTTGGTAAACAATCAAAAAACGCGTTCGATTCAGTCCATTGCGGCTTCGGCGTTGTCGTCTCCGTCGGAATGTCGGCGATTATTTCGGATTGCGCATTGGTGTAAACCCAACAATGTGTTGGAAATGGGGACTTCATTGGGGATTTCGGCTTTGTATTTGGCGGCGGGGGCGGCACCTGCAAAGGTGACAACATTAGAAGGCGCGCCTGCGATAGCAAACGCGGCACGAGAAAATTTTAATTGGTTTTATGACAATTTTCGATATAAAAGTTTTAAAAAATTGACAACAAAGACATCGGGTCATTTAAAATATTTCAAACGAGATACAACGGTGCCGATTGAAATTCTCGAAGGTCAGTTTGAAAATACGTTGCCACAAGCACTTAAACAATTGAAAACCATTGATTTAGCGTTTATAGATGGGAATCATCGTTGCGAACCTACTTTGCAATATTTTGAAATGTGTTTAGAATATGTGCAGGAAAAAACGGTGTTGATTTTTGACGACGTACATTGGTCGGAAGACATGGAAAAGGCTTGGGAAACGATTCGGAATCATCCCAAAGTGACTTTAAGTGTGGATTTATTTTGGTGCGGCATGGTATTTTTCCGTTCGGAACAGCGAGAAAAAGAGCATTTTGATTTAATTGAATCCCGTTTTAAACCATTTTCGCTTGGATTTTTTGGTTAGAATTGCAACACAAAGGACGCGGTTTTTGGGAACACATAGGGACATAGGACACATAGTTTTTATTCAAACTATTGATAATCAATGGTTTGAATAAAAATCTATGTGTCCTATGTTCCTATGTGTTCCAAAATCGCTCTACACTTCATTATTTGGATAACAAATCTGGCATTGCCGCGCCCGTGCTCCGAGAAATCGCAAAATACGACAAAATGCACAAAATAATCAAAGCCGCCGCCAAAGCCCAAGTCGCTTTTTCGATAAAATCAGCAGATTTTGCCGCGCCAAACATTTGATTCGCGCCAGAACCATACGTTGAGTCGATGCCGCCGCCTTTTGGATTTTGAATCAAAACGGCTGTTATCAATAAAAGGGCAATAATGCCGATTAAAATAGTAATACCTGTTAACATGTATTTTATTTTTTTTATAAACGTAATGATATGATTTTGAACTTATTACAATCGCAAAAGCTGCTAATATAAAAAGCAAGCATTTTTTTTACAACTTACTTTTTCAAATGCTCTTTCAAAAGTTGAATTTTTTGCGCAAAGAAACGATTTTTATCAGGATTTTCCAAACAAAGTACTTCATACATTTTAATTGCCTGCTCAATATTGCCCTGATTCGCCAACAAATCTGCCAACGTTTCCGACGCAATATCTTCTCTGCGTTTTAAACTTTTTGTAAGAAATAAGGGCAATTCCTCTTTTTTCTTTTTGTCATTTTCGCCTCCGTTTTTAGATTTAGTTGCAGGCGCGCTGACCCAATCCGACCATTCTACTACCGTTCGTTTTTCCGACTTATCCAACGGATTTGAAAAAGGTGTTGATTTCGGATTATTTGCATGAGCATTTTGTTGATATTGCCGCAACCACTCGTTAAAATCAACAGGGTCACGCATTATAACTTTTTGTTGTTTGGCTTTCATTTCGGTTTCCTCAGCATGGTTGTTGGTTACGGAATGCCCTTCCAAGGCATTTTTATTTAAACCAATTGTTTTAAATTCAGCGATTAAATCTTCAATGGCTTCTTCTTCTGACATATTTGTATTTTTATTTTCCGATAAATCGGCTTCTTGGTACAAGGTATCCTCTTCTTCAAACAATTGATTATCAATGAATTCAAATGATTCTTCAACAAGATTCGATTTTACAGGTAATTCCAAAGGCGAATCATTTGAAACAATTTGAGTTTTATGAATCACAAGTGGCGTTGCCGCAAGCAGTTCGTCTTCGATAGGCATCCAAAGGGATTCCATCGCATCCGCCTCTTCTCCAAACGGAATGCCTTGTTCAAAAGCGGTTAGATTTTCAAACAAATTGTCATCCGCAGGCGTTTCAAAAAGCGATTTTAAATGCGCAGTATAATCTACGGGCGTTTCAAAAACCAATTCAGGAAGCTCTTTTTTAACCCTTTTTGTGTCTTCAATCGCTTCCTCAGATTCCAATAAACTCGAAATTTCAAATAAAAATTCTTTAGAATCCTCCGTTTGATGCGATTGTTGCAACCAATTTTCCAATTCCAACGGTGGCGTAGGAGCTTCGATTGTTTTTTCTTTTTCAAACTGTAACGGTTGAATTTCAATAAAAATTTCTTCTAATGAATTGCCATTCAACAAGTTATCAATACTACTCAATTCCGTTAATTCTAAAATTGTTTCCGTTTCCTTTTCCAAAACGATGCCTTGATGTCGCAAACGCTTGACCGTTCGATACAAAAAACGGCGGTCTGTAGCATAAACGGCTGCTTTTTGCAGGTCATCCTCCAAATTTCGGTTGTTTTCCAACTGACTTTTTTTCAACAACAACATCCTAAAATTTTGACAAAACGGATATTGTATCACCAAAGATTTTAATTCTTGGTAACTCAATTGATGTAAATACGATTCGTCTTGAAGGTAGGAAGTAAATTGCTCTGGAGTCATATCAATTCTTATTTTTTCATATTTTGCCACGAATTACACGAATTTTCACAATTTTATGATACAATTTTGTGAAAATTCGTGTAATTCGTGGCAGAATATTACCAATTTTCAGTAAACGCTTTATTAAAAATATCTTGCACAATTTTATCACTAATTTCCTTAATCAATTGATCTTGAACGGTTAACAAACTTCTCGAACCATCAAAAGGACTTTGAAACCCAAAAGCCTGTTTCCAATTGCCTTTTTCATTTTTGGCATTCACCAATTCGACATTGACCACAATTTTCAATTGATTAAACGCAGCCGCGACCCCCGGTTGTGGCGCGACCGCAATCACCGTGTATTCATCAATGCTGCCCGAAAACGTCAAATCGCCTTCGGAACTGCTCATTTGCAAGCGCGTATTATTGCGCACCTTTTCCTTTAATTTTTCCGAAAAGGTCAAAGTTATCGTCGGTGGCGCGGAAGGGACGTTATTTGTAAACAAATTAACACTAAATGTTTTAACATCTGCATCAATCGACACCCCTTTAAAGGAATAACATTGCAGAAACATGCCCGCAAGAATCATCCCACAAATGCTCCATTTTTTTATATCAAAAATTTTAATCATCATTTTTTGATTTTTCTATGGAACTCAAACAGGCTGTAAATTATTGTCTTTGCGGACTAAATCTCTTGCCATCGCGCCTAACATCGTCGCAAAACCGCCCAAAACGCCACCTAACAATCCAGTTACATAGACTAATTGTGTTCCAGAAACTTTACCCCCTAACAATTCGCTAATTCTGCCTACCAAGACACCGCCATTCGCATTGCTCAAAAAGCCTGCATAAACGCCCCAAAGTAAGGTCATCGCAGCGAGTCCATACGCGTAACTTTGCGCAGGAGTCTGCCCAACGACCGCACCGACCAAGGCGCAAACAGGCACAAACGCCCACCAACTGCCCGAAACAAAAGAGATTAGAATGCTGCCAACGATGACAGCGATAGCACCAGTGCCTAAATTCAACAATTTTTCTTTAAAATCAGCACTTTTTTGTTTCAATTCATCGGCTTGCCCTTGAATATCGGCAGCTTGATTTTTAAAAGATTTTAATTTATCAAACATTTTTTTAATTTTATGGTGAAAGAAACGTTAATTTGGACAAAGATAAGGAGAATGATGGGGTTTGTTAGAAAAATGGACACAATCTTTTTAAAAAGTTATATCTTTGCAAAAAAGTTGACGCGATTGGTTCAATAATGAATTGTTTGAAAAAACGGACGCGTTTTTAAATACTAATTGTTTTAAGTTAACGTTACTGAGGGTTACTGGTGTTTGAAAAAGCGCACCCCTCAGTATTTGCATGATTTTTTAAAATATATCAAACATTCGGAAATGTTGTACAATGACAATCCTACCCTGCTTGGCGTGAAAAAGACGATGGATGAAGGTCGTCAAGGTGAAGTTTTGTTTAAGGAAGTCGAAGGAAATGAAGGCAACAAAAAGTTTTATATTGAAAGCTACGGTTGCCAGATGAATTTCAGCGATTCGGAAATTGTTGCATCGATTTTGGGTGACAACGGTTTTCGACCAACGCGCAACCCTGAAATAGCGGATTTGATACTCATAAATACGTGTTCTATCCGCGAAAAGGCGGAAGATACCGTCCGAAAACGCCTCAAAATCTTTGAATCGTATAAAAAACAGCGTCAAGGGATGTTGGTTGGGGTGTTGGGCTGCATGGCGGAACGCTTGAAATCTAAATTTTTGGAGGAGGAAAAATTGGTGGATATGGTCGTCGGACCCGATTCATATAGGGATTTGCCAAATCTGATTGCGGGCGCAGAGGATGGTGAAAAGGGAGTCAATGTCTTTTTGAGCCGCGAGGAAACGTATGCGGACATTAATCCCGTGCGTTTGGACACGAATGGGGTGACGGCGTTTATCAGTATTATGCGCGGTTGTGATAATATGTGTTCGTTTTGTGTGGTGCCGTTCACGCGCGGGCGCGAGCGCAGTCGAGATATGTTTAGCATTGTGGCGGAAGCAAAAGAATTGTTTGAAAAAGGCTATCGTGAAGTTACTTTATTGGGTCAAAATGTGGACAGTTACAAGTGGGAAAACCCAGAATCGAAACAAATTGTCACTTTTGACCAACTTTTGGAACAAGTTGCGCAGATTCATTCCGATTTGCGGGTTCGTTTTTCGACTTCGCATCCAAAAGATATTACAGATGAAGTGCTATTTACGATGGCAAAACATGAAAATATTTGTAAATACATTCATTTACCCGTTCAAAGTGGGAATAGTCGGATTTTGAAATTGATGAATCGGACGTATGACAGAGATTGGTATATGAATAAAGTGCGGCGTATCTATGAAATCATGCCTGATTGTGCGATTTCGAGCGATATGATTACAGGTTTTTGCACCGAGACGGAGGACGAACATGCTGAAACGCTTTCGATGATGGAGTTTGCCCAATATTCGATGTCTTACATGTTTTTCTATTCTGAGCGACCTGGTACGTTGGCGGCGCGGAAGTATAAAGATGACATTCCAGAAGAGATTAAAAAACGCCGTTTGAATGAAATCGTGCGGCTTCAAAATCATATTTCGTTGCAACACAATAAGAAAGATATTGGTAAAATATTTAAAGTATTGATTGAAGGCGATAGCAAAAAGAGCGATAAAGATTTCAAAGCGCGTAATACGCAAAACAAAATGATTGTTTTTCCTAAAAAAGAAGGTTTAAAACAAGGGGATTACGTGACGGTGAAAGTGCATGATGCGACGAGCGCGACATTAATGGGTTCATTAATATAAAATATATCAAATGCGTCAATTGTTGAAATTGACGCATTTTTAAATTAAATTATTTTGCTTTCAACGTGAAAAACCAACTGCCCCTCTATACAGCCGTTTTCGCGGTTGCTTTGCTCCTATTTTGGTTCAAATTTGGATTTCTTGTTTTAAATGTCACGAACTATGCTTGGTTGATGACATTAAGTTTGGACACGCCTACCGAATTTTTATCATGGGAATATTATCGCGCCACTCCATTTTCTTTTCCCATCGGACGCATTGAAGGATACCAATATCCAACCGTCACAGGCATCGGCTTGACGGGCGCAATTCCATTGTTAGCAATACCATTTAAATTAATCTCAAATATATTACCTGTTCATTTTCAATATTTTGGATGGTGGCTATTATCCTGCTATCTTTTGCAAGGTTATTTTTCAATTCAACTCTTAAAAGCCGTCGGTTTGAAAAATTTTTGGGAAATATTTGTAGGTTCTATTTTTTTGTTGATGAGTTCTACTTTAATGTATCGTTCGGGGCATATCAATCTTTGCACGCAATGGTTAATTTTATGGTCATTTTGGATATACTACGTTGATTTACCAATTATTTATAAATTCAAACAATCTTTATATATTGTTGCAATCACGGCATTGATACACCAATATTTACTATTAATGGTTTTCGGGTTAATGTTCGCCGTTTCGTTACAT
This sequence comes from Bacteroidota bacterium, assembly GCA_039795795.1. Taxonomy (GTDB): domain Bacteria; phylum Bacteroidota; class Bacteroidia; order Chitinophagales; family Saprospiraceae; genus JAAFJT01. The sequence continues at coordinate 8,137 of JBDKKX010000008.1, forward strand.
GCGCTATACACACATATAAAATGGTGGCAAATGTTGGTTTGGAATGTTGCAAATGTATTGTTAGCTGTGTCGATTTGGTATGTAATTGGCAATTTTATCGTGCCGACCGATTCGGTTCGCGCCTTTGGGTTCGGGCATTATTCGTCCAACTTGAATGTTTTTTGGAATGCGACAGATATGGGAAAATTGTTAAAAGGCTTGCCGAGAGGAGAAGGGCAATATGAAGGAGCAGCGTATTTAGGCGTAAGCATCTTGTTTTTAATTGTCTTATTAATTGTGAATCAATTATTTAAATATTTTAATAAAAATAATTTAAAATCAAACAACTTGCGGCAAATTGCAAACTTGCCGCAAGTTAATCCGTTGTATTTGGCGATTGTAGCAGGTTTATTTGCCATATTTGCGTTCAGCAATCTTGGCTTTTTAGGAAAAACGGAAATTTGGAATATTAAGATATTTCCGCAAACGTTGTTAGGATTTATATGTGATTCCTTTCGTTCTTCGGGAAGGTTTATTTGGATTTTATATTATTTAATTATGCTGCTTGTAATTCGTTGGTTTGTAATTGAAAACCACTTTTTATCCAAATTTAAAATGCCAATTTTAACAATTTTATTGTTGTTACAAATTTATGATTTAAGCCCCTTGTTCAAACGAGAAAACCTTGCTGAAACTTATACGCCACCGATTCACAAAGCCGTTTGGTCTGATATAACTAAAAATATAGATAGATTAGTGATGTATCCGCCTTATGGTTGGTCATATCAGCATTATTTAGATTATGTCCATTTTTCGATGCTGGCAGTTGAAAATCATAAGGCGATTACGACGGGTTATTTGGCGCGGGTTGTCAAGGATTCTACGGAGCAATATTCGAATCGGTTAAATGAAAGGCTATCAAAAGGCGAGTGGGAAGGAGATGATAAATCATTGATTATCACAGGATTAGAATTTCAACCCTTTGTAGAAAAATTGCAAAAAAGCGGAAAAGGCACCTTTTTTTTGTTGGATAATTACATCGTGATTGTCCCTACGCATCGAAAAGATTTATTAAGCAAAATGGCAGAACACGTTGAAATAAAACCTTTTCATATTGAAATTGAATCCATACAAGATTTTTTGAATAGAAATGCTAATAATACTATTTTTGCAGCGATACGAGATGAAGGAACCCGAAAATTATGTGATGAAGCAAAACAATATTTGGGTAAAATGGGTTCTAATATTCAAAAATTAGGTTTTCGGGGTGCTTATTTGGCTATATTTCATCAAAATCGGTTGATTTTTGAAGATATGGACGATACACATTTATTGAAACATTCTTTTAAAAAAGGCGAAAACTTGCAATCTTTAAATTTTTTATTTGATGTTGAAATGGAATCCGCAGGTGCGGACGCTGGAAATATTGCCAAAATACAAATCGGCGAGAAAAATGAAGCTAAAAATACACGCGGGATTAATTTTGTGGTTTTGGACAAAAATTTTAAAATGATTGAAACAGCTTGTTTTGATACTTTTGAAAATTGTTACACAGTCAAAAAAATGAAATGATTTTAAAACTCAATTTTTGCCACGAATTACACGAATTTTCACTAATAATTCGTGCAAATTCGTGTAATTCGTGGCAAAATTGCTTTAAATCAAAATACCTTATTTTATGTATTTTGATTTAAAATATTTTTAAAAATTGATTTTGAACAATACACCTGCTACCTTTGAACAGTAAATCCTGCCCCCCAATGGATTTTTGAGTTAAAATGTTTTGATAAATTTTTTATTTCAAAAAATAATACTATGTAACTACCTATTTATCAACGTTTAACTAAAAATCTTGATGTAATCCCATACTTATTTAACAAACATCATAACAACATGATGATGAAACGTCGTACACCTTTTGTTACGCATTTCGTCGCGCTTGTGACGCTGCTTTTTAGCCAGCTTACCGCGTATGCGCAAGTGACGCAACCGCCGATTGCCTCCATTAAAGGGGGGCGGTTTACGGCTCCGATTAATGTTTCGTTGACTTCCGCGACTCCCAATGCAGTCATTCGTTTCACGCTTGACGGTTCGGAGCCTGCGGATACTTCCAGTATTTACACGACTCCAATTCAACTGAATGTTTCTACGCCCCTGCGCGCAAAAGCATTTGGAGCAACACCACTCACGCCTTCTCAAACGATTACACATACGTATTTATTTAATGTAAATCATACTTTTCCTATTGTTGCATTGAGTTTTCGGAATTCCGATTTTTTCAATGCGGATACAGGGATGTATGTGCAGTATTTGCAAAAGCGGGAGGTCATTGCGAATGTGGAGCTGTTTGAACCGAATTTGGATACTGCCGTTTTTTCCAAAGTGGTAGGTACGGAAATTACAGGGTCTGCAAGTGCTGCCCTGCCTCAAAAATCATTGGAAATCAAGGCAAAACCTGCTTTGGGAACGCCTACAATTCCATACAAATTGTTTCCTGATTTGCCTTACAATGATTATAAACGATTTGTGCTGCGGAATTCGGGCAATGAATGGGGGATTACGATGTTTCGAGATGCGATGGTGTCGGGTTTGTTTCGGGAACTCAATGATATTTCGGATGTTTTGCAAAAACCTGCGGCATTTTTGCAAGGGTATCGCCCTGCGGTGGTCTATTTTAATGGGCAATATTGGGGCATTCACAACCTTCGGGAACGGATAAAAAATACTTATATTGACCAACACCTTAATTTAAGTTCGACTGCCCCGCTTGTAAATTATGATTTATCGGAGAATGATGGCAGTTTATTCACGAATATAACGGGCGATTCGATTGCTTGGTATCAATTTTTGGGCGAAATGCGGCAGAGTACACGCCGTTTTGATACGGATTCTGCTTTTGCTTGGATGGAGCAACAAATTGATATTCAAAATTTTACAGATTATATTTTATTTGAAGTGTTTGTTGATAACACAGATTGGCCCGCAAATAATGTACGTCGTTTTAAAGAACGTCGGGTAGGGACGAAGTGGCAATGGCTTACTTATGATTTGGATTTTACGTTTGGGCTGTTGACAGCTACTGGTTTTAACACGAGTGATGCGACTCAAAATTCGTTGCAACGGGCTTTAAATCCTCCTTTTCCGGGCGTTTCGACGGCTGAAATTTTGCAAAAATGTTTTCAAAATGCGAAGTTTCGTCAAAAGTTTGCCAATCGAATGGCAGATTTTTTAAATACCGCTTTTACGCCTGCACGCATTCAAGGTCGTATCGAAGGTTTTAAAAACCTTTACGCACCTGAAATAGATCAACATCGGGTGCGCTGGGGAACGCCTTTTCCCCAACAATGGTTGAGTAATATTCAAAAAATTACTGATTTTGCGGGCAATCGGGCGGGTTTTACTTATGATCATTTCCGTTTGTTGATGCCTGAGTTGACGGACACTGCCTTAGTGACGCTGAATGTTAGCCCTGCAAACGCGGGGACTTTGAAATTTAATACCTTGACGTTGGGTCAAAACCGTCTGCCTTTTGTTGGAAAATATTTTTCAGGTATTCCAATTCCTGTAAAAGCGATTGCAGCTCCCGGTTTTCAGTTTGTGGGTTGGTCAAATCCGAATTTAGGGACAAGTGATTCGATTCAAGCCACTTTTGCAAATGGTGTTCAATCGTTGACAGCTCTTTTTCGCCCGATTGTCAATTGCAGCACAGTGGATACGACGCGGTTGACAGGTTCCACTTGTATTGCCGCGAATGCAGGTACATTTACGACGCGTTTGCTGAACCGTTTGGGTTGCGATAGCATTGTTATAAAAACAATTAGTTTGAATCCGTCGGATACGACCCGTTTATCGGCGACAACCTGTATTGCCGCCAATGCGGGTACATTTACGACGCGCTTAGTGAATCGTTTGGGTTGCGACAGCATTATTATATCGACGATTCGTTTGAATCCAACCGATACGACCCGTTTTTTTGCGACAACCTGTATCGCTGCAAACGCTGGTACAGTTACGACTCGCTTAGTGAATCGTTTTAGTTGCGATAGCCTTATTATAACGACGACAAATTTGCAAGCATTGGCAAAACCAATTGTTACAAAAGTAAATAATGTATTAACTGCGCCTGTATCAACGAGTTATCAATGGTTTTTTAATAATACACTACTTATCGGCAGTGTTGGACAAAATCAAGTGGCTGCAAATACAGGTTATTATCAAGTTCAAATTACAAATGCGCAAGGTTGTACTGCCAAATCGGATAGTGTTTTAGTGACGATTACGGTTTTTAATTGTCCTGCGATTGGCAAAAACTTTGGCGATCCCTGTGATGATGGCAATCCTGCTACAAATAATGATAAAGTTCAAACCGATTGTAGTTGCAAAGGTACGTTGCCGATTTCGATTACTTGTCCGCCGAACCTTACGTTGACGGTGGGCAGTACTGCGAATGGTGGAACAGTGAGTTGGACGCGTCCAGCCACGACTTCGACTTGTAACATTATTTGCACGACTCCGACGATAGCTGGTTTTCGATATGTTGGGCGATTGGGTAAAAAATTGTACTACCATTCTACGGGCGTGAATACTTGGGCAAATGCAAAAACGGCTTGTGCGAATGCAGGTGGTAAATTGGCAATTATTACGGATGTGAATCAAAATAATGCGTTAAAAAGTTGGATTGGTACGAATTCGACGGCTTGGATAGGCTTATCCGCGCCGATTTCGGGCGGCAATTATCAGTGGATAGATGGGACACCTTTAAGTTACACGAATTGGGTGGCGGGCGAACCTGCTGCGGGACAAACGGCACGACGTGATTTTGTTGCTTTAAATGGTTTTTCGGCGCGCTGGGAAACGCATAATGCGGTTCAATTGCGCAGTTTTTTAATGGAAAAAGTCTGTGGGGACACGGCGGCAATCACTCAAACGACGGGTTTGGTCTCTGGCTCGACCTTTCCTGTTGGTACGACGGTTGTTACATATAAGGCAACAGATGCATGTGGGAATCAGGCAACCTGCTCTTTCAATGTAACGGTCGTTCGGGCAGCCTTTTGCGCGACTCCGATAAATGTTGCGATTGGCAAAGTGGTGCGCCAATCCAGTAATTTTACGACATTTTATACGGCTTCGAGAGCGATAGATGGGAATACCGCAGGTACGCCGTCGCGGACGGGGCTGAATACAAATGCTTGGTGGGACATTGATTTGGGTGCAAATCATAATATTACCGATATTAAATTATGGAATAAAACCGATATTAATTTGGTAACACCGAGTGATTACTATGTTTTTGTTTCGCAAAATCCGTTTATTTCGACCTCTCTTACCACGACTTTGACGCAATCTGGCGTTAATGCCTTTTATCAAGCCGCAGGGATGGCGCGTCCGACGACGATTCCAGTGACGAGAATAGGGCGATATGTTCGGATTCAATTGAGACAGCGCAATTTTTTGAATATGTCAGAAGTACAAATTTTGGGTTGCCTTACGCCGACGATTTCCAATATACCTACGGCGGGTTTGAGCAAACAAAATAAAGATTTGTTAGAAACGGATATTCAATTTTCTGTTTTTCCAAATCCGACTTCAGGCGATTTGAATTTGAATTTACAATCCTTTGAACATGCAGAAACGGAATTTTATATACATAACTTCGCTGGAACGACGGTTTTATATCAATCGCTGAAAGATACGCCGAGTGAATTAGCTTTACAATTGGGGACGATGAATTTGCCAAATGGGATTTATACCGCAACGATTGTGTATGAAGGGCAGGTTTATTCAAAACGATTTGTGTTGATGCAATAATGTGGCACGTTGGAATTAGGATTAAATCGGATTTTTTTGGGATTAAATAGGATTGATTTTTAGGATTTCTGGGATTATGCTACGAATCCTGTGAATCCCAAAAATCAATCCGATTTAATCCCAAAAAAATCCGATTTAATCCTAATTCCAACGTATCCCATTATAATATTTTTTTCGTATATCCACCAATAATGCTTCCGCTTTCACTTCATCAGGCGCGTCAGGCAAATCGGATTTTTCAAATAATTCATCTATTTTTTCCGCTTGTTCGGTGGCCTGCCGCACCAAATCTTCATATTCAAACGCGCCGCTGCGAATTTTTAGCAAAAAATCGCGTTCAGGTCGTCTAACAATAATTTTACATTCTCTTGCAATCTCTTCAGCCATGTTCAACAATCGAAAAACGTGCATCATATTTTTAGCATCATAATTTTTCTCATGTTGAATCGTATTTTGATAACGCGCCTCATTCCGATTTTCCACCCACGACCAGTAGGCTAACCAATCTTTGCAATATTTGGAATAACCATCTTTATTAAAATTCAAATGGCATAAAGGCGGAATTCCTTTGGGAATCGAACTTAAAAGCACTTCATTCGCATCTGCACCCGAACAAATGCCTTTAAAATATTGATTATCCGTTAATTGCGATTGATGAAATAGTACATACGTATCTTTGAAATGGTCAACCACTGCCAAACCACAATTTTCTTGTCGCCAGCCATGCTGTTCCAAAAAACGATTCAACGGTATTGAACCCATGCCTTGCGTCACGTAACAAAAATCTGTAACCCATTTTCGACGTTCGCCCATTGGATTGACAATTTTTTTGTTCAAACCGTGCGCTTTTTTGATTTGGGCAAATGCGAATTTAGCAAAAGTTTGACTACATCTTTTGGAAAGGAATAAAGATGGATTTAAATTTTTTAAAAGAGGGTGTTGAAATCGAATGCAATCGGCGGGCGAAGCTAATAATTCTAAAATATTAGGATTATTTTTCAATAATAAATTGAAAAAACGACGCAATTCGTAATAAATTTCATCATTAGATGGATTCGCAACCTGTTCGGTAAACTCCAAACCATAATATTCTGCTTGGGGCGATATGAAAACGCCTTTGATGTCTATGTCAGAGTGGGGCAGGGCTAAACCATAAGCATTACTGCCACTTATACATTTTAATAAAATGCAATTTGTTTGTTGATGCAACGATTCAAAAGTCATAATTTGGATGAAGATAGAAGTAGAGCGAATTGGAACACAGAGGACACAGATTTTACAGATTTGCACGGATTTTTTGAATTTAGGTTTAAAATCCAGCATAAGTTGAAAAAAAATCCGTGTAAATTCGTAAAATCCGCGTCATCCGCGTTCCAATTCGCATCGTCGTTAAAAAACAGGTTGAATATTAAACCCTTTTAATTTCAAAAGCCTCAAAATACCTTTTTTCCCCGCCAAATGTCCCGCGCCCACTGCCGCGCAAATGCTGTGTTGGGCATGAATATCCACAATTTCACGCGCCATGCGTTCATTTCGGTCATATAAAAGCAATTTTCGATTACCCTTCACCGACCTTTTCGCCGTTTCATACAAAGCTTGAATATCTGCTTCCTCATACAAAGCCGTCATGCGCAACAACGTTTTCCGAAAACGGGCAAAATTTCGAGCAATATCTTTGACCTGCTTGACCTGATCTGCCACATCCATTTGCTGCAAAATATCCATTTGTTCCTGCATCGTTTCGATACCCATCAATTTTTTAGCATTTTGTTTGGCAAAAAGCCATAAAGTTTCATCTAAAGATTGTGGCGCATCTTTCAATAAAATGGCTTCTGTCAAAATATTCACTAATAAAATCGGTCTCAACGCATCGTAAGGCAGTAAATCACTCCCTACTTTTTCCTCGAACAAGGCTGTAATGCGTTCATACCATTTTTCCGTAAACAAATTTTTCAATTGTACGCCTTCGGGCAACATTAAAGCGGATTGAGAAAAATTTTGTGCTGCCTCATCCAAATTAAATTCTGTTGCGAAGGCATCACACGATAATATTTTTTGAAAAAAGAGGTTTTGATATGTAAATGCCCGCGCATCTCGAACGTGCATTGTGCCTATCAAATAGGATATTTTTTCAGAACCTTCTTGTTGGAATGACCAAATTAAGGATTTTTTATTTTTTTTCATCAGAATTCCGTGCTGTTTTTTTAATTGTCATTTTCCTGTCAAAAAAACGTGCCAAAGCGAAAATTTCTTTTTTTTTCAAAAGACATAATTACTTTTGCGTTTTCAAGTGCATTGGAAAAACTTTTTTAACTGCGAACTTTTTTAACAGACAACTATGAAGTACAACAGTCCCCCGTTTGGTTTGTTCACTTTGTTTTTGGCAGGCGCGCTGAGTGTGTGCAGTTGCCAATATTTTATTCATGTTGAGCCCGAAACGCCAGTGGATATTTTCCAAAATATCATCGGTAATTATTGGGTTTATCAATATTTTTCGACAGATGCGGATGGTAAAATTGCGCGAGAAGAACGGTATGATAGTACGTCTATCGTGAAAGATACGTTAATTCGCGGTCAAAAGTATAAAATCACGCGTACTTTCGAGTATAAAAATGCTGAAAAACCTCAAATTTTGAATGTTTATCAAGCTTTTTTGCGCGATTCTTCGGATCACATTGTGGATGAGCGCGGTAATTTATATGCCTGGCCCCAAAAAATAACCGACACATTGCGTCGAGATACTATCCGCGATTATAGCGCGAACGGCAGAATTATTGCCACGAAAAGCTACATTTACACGGACAGAGATGCACACTTGCACTCGGCAGTGGGGCATTTAGAGACGATTGATTTAAAATCCACTTTTAATTTTTACCCGAATTATCAACAAGGCGGCAACGTTCGTTATGCGCATACTTGGTATTCGGCGGGCATTGGCAAGGTGAAAGAAATCGGTTTCGGCGATTACCGAGATATGAATAATTATGGAAAAGAATTAATTCGTTATTACGTCAAAAAATAATAAACCGAATTTTGCCCCGAATTACCCGAATTTTCACGAACCGTTCGTGAAAATTCGGGTAATTCGGGGCAAAATTCGGTTTTATGTTCCTAAGCAGTTGGTTTAACTGTCGGCTTCGGAGCATTTGTCAATTTGACCGATTTCGGACGGGTATTCCCGTGAGAACCTTGAAAAATTTTGCCTCTTTTTGTTCTTTTATCGCCTTTACCCATTGATTTGGAATTTTTTTTGAATGAAAAATCATTTTTTGCGGCTGCAAAGGTATTGCAATTTAACCAAAAACAAAACTTTTACCCCCTCAATTCCGATTTATTTCTTTCGATTATTATTATTGTTACTATTATTGCTGTTATTGTTATTTTTATTGTTTGGATTATTGCTCTTATTCGGGTTTTGATTCGGATTATTCGGTCTATTTTTATTGTTGTTGCTGCTATTATTATTGTTATTCGTCCGATTATTCGGATTATTATTGTTCGGACGACGTTCGCGGTCGTTCGTGCCCATATTTTTGTTGGCACTATTGCCGCGATTTTTATTCGCGTTTGCCAAATTATCTATCGAACTTGCGTCTTCAAGGCTTAATTTATTTGCCGATAAGATGGCTAAATCATTTTTAATAATCTCATCGCTCACAAAATGCTCTTTATTCCAAGTTTTATACGCCAATTTCATATATGAACCAATCGCTTGTACGAAACCATCTTTAATAGCACCGGGTTCCATTTCAAGGGCGCGGCGAATCAAAACTTGAACGTTATTGCCATAATGCCGAAAACGCGTATCCTGCAACGGGTAAGGTACCCGCTCTGGTTTTTTTTTGGCATCTTCTGGACGCGGGACTTCCCCACTCGGCGTGTACGCTTCCAAATTATATTTGGCAATATGGAATAAATGTTTCCATAACTTTTCTCTATAATCATCAATATTCTTACTTTGCGGATACAATTGTTGGATTAAATCCACAATTTGTTCACAAAACGCTTGGCGATATTGGTGATCTTTAATTGTTTGTGCATGGCGCACTAATTGTTGCACATTGCGCCCATATTCGGGCATAATCAATTCCTCCAATCCCGTATTGTATTGGAGGTCAAAAAGACCATTAGCGGGTTTCAAATTTTCAAGTTTTTTAGTAGTGATAAGTAATAATGATAAATGATAAATGATGAATGATAAATTTGCAAATTATTGATAATCAATATTTTACTTATTCATCATTCATCATTCATCATTCATCATTCAACCGTAACTGATTTTGCCAAATTGCGCGGTTGATCCACATTGCAATTGCGCATCACGGCAATATGATAAGACAACAATTGTAACGGAACGACCGACAACAAAGGTGCAAAAGGCTCTTCCGTATCTGGAATTTCGATGATATAATCCGCAATTTCCTTAATAATGGTATCGCCCTCTGTCACCACAGCGATAACAATACCTTTACGCGCTTTCACTTCCTGAATATTGCTGACAATTTTTTCATAAGCACTTTTATTGTTGCAAATGACGACGACAGGCATATTTTCATCAATCAAAGCAATCGGACCATGTTTCATTTCCGCCGCAGGATACCCTTCTGCATGGATATATGAAATTTCTTTCAACTTCAAAGCCCCTTCCAATGCCACAGGGAAATTGTAACCGCGTCCCAAATACAACGCATTCGGTGCATCTTTGATTTCGGAAGCAATATATTTGACTTGGTCATTGACTTTCAACACTTGCTCCATCTTAGACGGCAAATGTTCCAATTCGGTCAAATATTTTCTATACTGCGTTTTGGAAATTTTACCTCGTTTGTATCCCAAACTCAATGCCATCATCGTCAATAAAGTGACTTGACCCGTAAATGCTTTGGTCGAAGCCACCCCAATTTCAGGACCCGCATGAATATACGAACCCGCGTGCGTCAACCGCGCAATCGAAGAACCGACGACATTCACGATACCATATATTAATGCACCATGTTCTTTCGCCAATTCCAACGCCGCTAACGTATCCGCCGTCTCGCCCGATTGAGAAATCGCAATGACGACATCTTTATCCGTGATAATCGGGTTGCGATACCGCAATTCTGAAGCATATTCGACTTCCACAGGAATCCGCGCTAACTCTTCAAACAAGTATTCCGCAACCAAACCCGCATGCCAAGACGTGCCACAAGCCGCAATGATAAAACGTTGCGCATTGCCAATCCGTTGTTCATACTCCTCGAGACCGCCCAATTTTATCCAACCTTCCTCCGAATTCAACCGTCCGCGCATACAATCCGCGATAGTTTTAGGCTGTTCATGAATTTCCTTCAACATGAAAGAATCATAACCACCTTTTTCCAATGCTTCAATCGTAAGATTCAACTGTTGAACAAACGGTTCTTCAATTTGGTTTTTGAAAATATTGCGAATTTCGTACGAACCATCTCGGCGCGCTACCACAATTTGCTCATCCTCGATATAAACCACTTTTTTCGTGTATTCCACAATCGGCGAAGCATCCGAAGCGAAATAAAACTCCTCTTTGCCAATTCCCAACACCAAAGGACTCGCTTTCCGAGCCGCAACCAATTTATCAGGCTCGGTTTTGTCCATCACCACAATCGCATACGCTCCAACGACTTTCGTTAAAGCAACGCGCACTGCTTCTTCAATCGGCAAATGTTCGCGGCGTTGCAACTCCTCAATCAAGTGTACCAACACTTCCGTATCCGTTTGACTCGTGAAAGTATGCCCCAAACGCACCAAAGCCGTTTTCAATGTAGCATAATTTTCAATAATACCATTGTGAATCAAAGTCAAGCGACCGTCTCCCGACGTGTGCGGATGCGCATTAATATCATCTGGTTTTCCGTGCGTAGCCCAGCGGGTGTGTCCCATCCCCACTGTGCCTTCACAATCTTGTGTTTTGGCAAAATTCACTAATTCCTGAACTTTTCCTTTTTTCTTGTAAACGTGCATTGCACCATTCAACAATGCAACGCCTGCACTATCATAACCGCGATATTCCAATCGCTGTAATCCTTTGATAAGGATGGGATAGGCTTGTTTTTTTCCAATGTAAGCGACAATTCCACACATGGTTGTTCAAATTTAAATTTTTATAACAATTTATTAACGGGATTAGAAAAATATTTGTTGCAATAGTGAATCGTTCGCAAGTTTAGGAATCGGTTGAATTCGGATTAAATGGGATTTTTTTGGGATTAAATCAGATTGATTTTTTAAGATTTTTTAGATTAAAACCTCAAAAAATACTTTTCGGCACAGATTGAACAGATTAAACGAGATTTATACAGATTTTTTTTGGTTTTAACGTTTGAAAATCAAAAAAAATCTGTGAAAATCCGTTTAATCTGTTCAATCTGTGATGAAAAGCCTTTTTGTCACGTATTAAGATTTTAATCCAATAAATCCTAAAAAATCAATCTTATTTAATCCCAAAAAAATCCCATTTAATCCGAATTCCAGTGTATTTAAACTATCTATAAAACAGTGTAAGTCAATTTCAATTTAGCACGCCGCGCACCCGTCGTGCCAGGTCCGTACAAAATCGCTCGATTGAGTTTTGAAGTCCTGTTATAACCCGTCAAAGTCATGATAGAACCTTGTTTTCCATTCAGCATTTGTTGGAAATAATCTGTTATATTCATTCGATACAAATACGTACCGTTAATAAGTTGCGGTGTGCCGTCAAAATACGGATAATAACCCGGAATGGTCGCGGATTGAATCGCAGTATTAAAATCTGTAATATAATCCACTGCACCACCTGTGGAGATGCGATACAAAGCCAATTGATTAAACACAGGGTATTTATACCCATCTTTGTCATTAATCGCAAATTCCAATTCGGCTTTATTGACCGCAATTTTACCTAATTTGGAAGTACTCGCGTAGGGAATTTCTATCTGAACACTCGTGCCCGCAAGCCCCTGCAAAAACACTAAACTATCACTTTTTTGCGGATTTTTGATATAAGGCGCGATAGGCGCGTTGCTAAAATCTTGATTGGAATAGGTATAACGCGTTACATAAGTGCCTACGGGTTGATTTAACATATAATTCAATTGCAATTTATTAGTATCTTGATGATAATAAACGTGCAATCGAGCATACGTGGAGGCAGTATTGAACGCCAAAATGGATTTCGTAGTGCCATTTGCTTTAATACATAAACCTTTGAAAATATCCTTGAAAGCCTCTACAGGATACAAAGGATATCGGTTCGTATCCACCAAATTCCGCGCAAATTGGTCGTTCAAACGAACGGCTACATAAGCAGATTTAAAAGTATCAATTCGATTGGTCGTAGAATCCGACAAACGCGGTACAAACGAAAGCGAACCAATCGGCACAGGATTATAAGTATATTTTTTATTGGAATACAAAACTTGTCCAGAATCCATGGGTTGTGTCAATTGGTGCACATCCAATTTGAAGGTTTCTGAGGAATCAACTCTTGTTAAATTGAGGTCATAAGGCAAAACCAACACTGCCGAATCGTAAATCGCACCCACCATACTCGTCGGCGTAGCCGTATTGACGCATTGGGTAAACACCATTAATTCCTGTTTGCCGAAAGTGGGGTCAACCGTATTGCCACAAAAAAGGGTCGAAGCGGGGGCATTCGGAATGTAAGCGGCAATGGAATCGGTTTTATCGGTCAAACAACGAATCGTCACAGTGTCTGTAAATTGCACATTCAAGTTATCCCCTTTAAAAAGTTCCGCACCGACAGGCGTGGATTTGATGCACGAAAAAGTGCCGAGCGTGGTGACTAAGCCCACAACGACCGCAGTAATAAGGTTGTTTTTCATTACAAATTTGTGAGAAAATAAATAACTTTTCGGGTTTTGAAACCGCCCAAAGTTTGGTTTCAATTGTTTGATAATCAATTAATGGTTTGGTTTCAAGCGCGAAAATTATAAGTTGGCGAATAAGATTGACGAAGCACAACCTCCTCAACCTTTATAGATAAACGGATTATTAAAAAACAAAATAGGTCGTATCGCAAGGTCGTCGGGGTTTAAACCCTATCCATTCCCCACAGAATAAAATTAGGTTAAAAACCGCAAAAAGATTGAAATAGTAGAGACGCGATTCATCGCGTCTTGCCCCTTTCAGGTAGATTTCTTTCTTTTTTCGCAAAAATCGGATTTCAATGGGCAAGACGCGATTCATCGCGTCTTGCCCCTTTCAGGTAGATTTCTTTCTTTTTTCGCAAAAATCGGATTTCAATGGGCAAGACGCGATGAATCGCGTCTCTACAATCGCCTTATTTTATTCGGATTTTATGCATTTAATCCTAATTTTTATTCTGTGGGTAATGGATAGGGTTTAAACCCCGACGACCTTATATTTCGTTTTAATAATCCGTTTATCTATAATTAATGCCCGACTAAACTTTCGCTTTCGATAGCATTGTAAAAATCAATATAAGATTTGCCCATTTCCGCATGGTTGAAGTATTCCAACACTGGTTTGCCTGTATTTTCAAGCGTTTTTAAAACGTCTTCTGAAATGATTTCGCTGCCTTTGATGATGCCGTCCGAAAAAATCGCCGCGCCTTTGTGGATAGAAACTTCTCCTTCATGTAAAAAAGCAATCATATCATCCGCCGTTAAGTTATTAATAGACGCTTTTTCCGTAAATTCTTGCACAGGAAACGCTTGGTTCAACGTGTCGTATAACGAATAAATAATCTTTGATGGTTGAAATAAAGGGTCATTTTTATAAGCCGTGCGCAAATACAACGGAATTAAACCCGTCATCCAGCCATGACAGTGTACAATATCGGGCGACCAACCAAATTTTTTCACCGTTTCAATCGCGCCTTTGCAGAAAAAGACCGCTCTATCAAGGTTATCCTCGAAAGGATGTCCTTTAGAATCTTCAAAAACGGATTTGCGTCTAAAAAACTCATCATTGTCCAAAAAATAGACTTGTATCCGCGAACCGGGCAATGAAGCCACTTTGATAATCAACGGATAATCATCATCGTTCACAATAATATTCATCCCCGAAAGGCGCACCACTTCATGAAGTCGGTGGCGACGCTCGTTGACCGTCCCGAAACGCGGCATTAAAATGCGAATTTCGCATCCGTGTTCGTTGAGATACAACGGAAGTTTGTTCGCAGTTTCGGCGATTTCCGACAGTGCGGTGTATGGATCGATTTCCTGCGCTATGAGCAGCACTTTCTTTTTTGCCATGAATCTCTGTTTTATAAAAGTTCAGGTTCAGTTTAAAATTTTGACAATCACAATTTTACGTATTATGATATTTTAATTTATTTTAAAACCGTTCCTTTGTATAGAGTTGCGATAAGAGCCGTTCGTCGCTTTTAAAACTACGACATTTCAGTACGGCAACGCCATACATCGTTAGTATGAAAACCCGTATGGACTGTTTTAACAGACGTTTCTGTTAATAGCTTGCTGCAAAGTTACAACTTTTTTGCGAAATCTGTATAATTTTAACGCAATAGTCGCATCAAAAAATGAAGTTTTCTGAAAAACCAATATCTTTGCGCATTTCTATCGCGTAAATTCGCATTTTAAAATCCATTCAAAAAACCGTAGATAGGTATTTTTTTTTAATTTTGCTTTTTTGCGGTGTACCAACTATATAAAAATGTTATTATTCAAACGAGTCCAAGATATTCAACAATATTTGAATCTATTGCGTCAAAAAGGCGTGGAAATTGGTTTTGCTCCGACGATGGGTGCGTTGCATGCGGGTCATACTGCGTTGATTACGCGTTCCAAAGCGGAAAATCAGGTGACAGTTTGTAGTATTTTCGTCAATCCGACGCAATTTAATGACCCTGCTGACCTCGAAAAATATCCTCGAACGGTGGAACATGATATTGAAATGTTGGTGGAATCGGGTTGTGATGTTTTGTTTTTGCCGACGGTGGCGGAGATTTATCCGCAGGGGACGCAACAAAATTTGCCGATTCATTTTGGGCGATTGGATAAAGTTTTGGAAGGGGTTTTCAGGCCAGGGCATTTCAATGGGATGGCGCAAGTGGTGTATCGATTGCTGGAAATCGTGCAGCCCAATCGTTTATATATGGGACAAAAAGATTTTCAACAGTTGGCGATTGTGCGGAGTTTGTTGTCGCAGCTGCGTTCTGGGACGGAATTGGTGATGTGTGCGACGAAGCGGGAAAAAGATGGTTTGGCGATGAGCAGTCGAAATGTGCGTTTGAATGCGGAAGCGCGGGCGGCAGCTCCGTTGATTCATCAAATGTTGACGGAAGCGTTGGAAATGACGGAGGAATATTCGCCGAGCGAAATTCAACGGCGGACGGTTCAAAAATTGAAAGAAATCAAGGCATTTAATATGGAGTATTTTGAAATCGTGGATGGACATACGTTGATGCCGATTCGCTTATTGGATGAAACCGATTTTGCAGTTGCGGTGACGGCGGTTTGGGTCGGCGGCGTTCGGTTGATTGATAATTTGATTTTAAAACAAAATGTGGAACAAGAGGTTTCCCACGAAACGGGTGAAACGTATCGGCAATTTCCATAATAGATTGATTTTGAAACAATTAAAATATTTCAAATGAAAAGTAACATCAAAACGATACTACAATTTGTATTATTTTTGAGCATTGGCGCGTGTATTTTGTTCTATTTTTACAACACGCAAGACCGCGCTTTTCAAGCACAATTGCGTTTGGAAGGCAAATCGCCTTATCCGTTGCTCCAAAAATTGATTGCGGATTTTAAAACGGTCAATTTATTTTGGGTAGGGATGTCGTTGTTGGCGTTCACGGTCAGCAATTTGAGTCGGGCGATTCGTTGGAATATGTTGATGCGCCCTTTGGGACATCAGCCTAAATTGTATAATGCGTTTTTTGCGGTGAATATTAGTTATTTGACGAATTTGGTGGTATCGCGGGCGGGGGAGGCGGTGCGCGCAAGTTCTATTGCGAAGGTTGAAAAAATGTCTGCCTCGAAAGTCATGGGTACGGTCGTGATTGACCGATTATTGGATATGGCAACCTTGTTATTTATCTTATGTTTTGCTTTTTTAATAGAATATGACTTGTTATGGGGCTGGTTGGATAAGAATTTGGGTTCTGGGAACGGGAAATTTAGGCTTTTGCAACACCCGCTTTTTTGGGGATTGATTGCTTTTGGCGTGTTAGGCATGGGCATTTTATGGCGATTTAAGGATAAAATATTGAAAATTAATTTTATACAAAAGGTTTGGCATATCGTTGAACAATTTGGAGAAGGGTTGAAAACCGTGCGAAAAGTGGAGCGTCCGGGTTGGTTTGTATTCCATAGTTTATTGATTTGGTTTATGTATTACATGATGACTTACTTGTGTTTCTATGCTTTTGCGCCGACAGCGCATCTGCCTGCGGTAGCTGCTTTGACCGTTTTTGTTTTTGGCACTTTTGGCATTGTGATACCATCGCCTGGGGGGATGGGGACGTATCATGTGTTAGCAACGGCGGCATTAATGCTGCATGGGGTGAATGGAAATGATGGTTTTTCTTTTGCGAATATTGTGTTTTTTTCAATACAAATTTTTTATAATATTATTGTGGGCGTGATTTCGATTATTTTGATGAATTTTTTGAATAAAAAG
>JBDKKX010000009.1:0-25245 GCA_039795795.1 Bacteroidota bacterium
AACCGCAGACCACACGGCATCGGATTATTGGGATTTTGAGCGATGAAAAGTATCAAATGGTGTTTTCAGATACGCCTGGAATCATCCGAAAACCAGCGTATAAGATGCACGCGGCGATGAATGCGTTTGCGAAAAGCACTTTTGAAGATGCGGATGTGATGTTATTCATTACGGAACCGACGGAAATTTATGAGGCGGATGACCCAATCATTCGGGATTTGAAAAATTTAGGCGCGCCTGTTTTCTTGTTAATCAACAAAACGGATACGGCTACGCCCGAAGCGGTTGCGACGTTGACGGCGCAATGGATGGAACGGGTGCCGTTCAAAGAAGCAATGGGTATTTCCGCGCTCAACAAGACAGGAATGGATGTTTTATTGCAAAATATTTTGAAATATTTGCCCGAAGGACCTGAATATTATCCAAAAGATCAGTTGACAGACCGTCCAGAACGTTTTTTTGTTTCAGAAATTATTCGGGAAAAGATTTTGCTAAATTATCGAGAGGAGATTCCTTATGCGTGTGAAGTGATGATTGACTCGTATCAGGAGACGAAAACCAATGATGGAACGCCGATTGCGCGCATTTTTGCGACGATTTATGTGGCAAGAGATACGCAAAAGTCGATTGTGGTTGGGAAAAATGGCGCGGCAATTAAAAAAGTCGGCGTAGAAGCGCGAAAAGATATTGAAACATTTATTGATTCCAAAGCGCATTTGGAATTGACGGTGAAAGTGCGCGATAATTGGCGCGATGATGAGCGTTTATTGAAAAATTTTGGATATACATCGTAACGAATTGGAACACGGATGACACGGATTTTGGCGGATTAGCGCGGATTTTTTTATTTCAACAAAAATCCGCGCTAATTCGCCAAAATCGGTGTCATCCGTGTTCCAATTATAAAATTTTAAAAATATGAATATTAAATATTACGGTCATTCTTGCTTTGGCGTTGAGATTGGCGATAAGCATTTGTTGTTTGACCCCTTTATTTCGGAAAATGAAATGGCAAATAAGATTGATGTGGATGCGATTCCATGCGATTTTATGTTAATTTCACATGGTCATAGAGACCATATTGCGGATGCAGAACGCATTGCGAAACGCACCAATTGCACGATTATTACCAATTATGAAATTCATACTTGGTTGAAAAACAAAGGTTTATCCAATGTTCATCCGATGAATACGGGTGGTGCAAGGGAATTTGATTTTGGCGTAGTGAAATGTGTGGTAGCACATCACTCGTCGAGTTTGCCCGATGGGACTTATGGCGGAAATCCGATGGGTTTTGTGATTTCGTCGGAGGAAGGTTGTTTTTATTTTGCGGGCGATACGGCATTGACGTTGGATATGCAATTGATTCCGATGATATGTCCGCCTTTGAGTTTTGCGATTTTGCCGATTGGCAGTAATTTCACGATGGATTACGCGGACGCGGTGGTTGCTGCGGATTTTATTCAGTGTAATACGATCATTGGTTGTCATTTTGATACGTTTGGGTACATCAAAATTGACCATGAAGATGCGAAAAAATGTTTTGAAACCGAAAATAAAGTATTGATTTTGCCCACGATTGGTCATACGATGAAGTGGGAGGCTGAGAACTAGGATTAAATGGGATTTTTTTTGGATTAAATAGGATTGATTTTTAGGATTTTTTAGGATTTTGTGCTTAATACAGGAAAAATCCCTAATAATCCTAAAAATCAATCTTATTTAATCCCAAAAAAATCCCATTCAATCCTAATTCCAAAACTCTAAAATGAAAAAAAATGCTCCAAAATCAATTAGTCGAACAAGAATTATTAAAACTATCCATACCATTTTACACCATCGTCATTTTAGCAGAAATGCTTATCAGCAATTGGCAAGGCAAGCAATGGTACAGCGTCAAAGACACCTTATATAATGTCTATCTGACGTTGCTGAATGCGGGATTAGATTTTTTAGTGCGCATTTTGTTCGTTGGGTCGTTTATGACATGGGTATATCAATATCGGTTGCTTGAAATACAACATCCGACTTATTATTGGCTCACCTTACTGATATTAGAAGATTTTTTATTTTATTGGCTGCATCGGATGGAACATTATAGTCGATTCTTTTGGGCAGTGCACGTGACGCATCATTCCTCTGATTATTTTAATTTGACTACGGGTTTTCGGTCGTCTGTTTTTCAACCTTTATATCGTTTTGTATTCTTCATACCGCTTTGTTTATTGGGATTCAAAATGTTAGATATAGCATTAATGTTTGCTATGACACAAACGTATGGCATTATTGTTCATACAAAATACATTCATCGAATCCCGATTTGGGAATGGATTTTTGTCACGCCGTCGCATCATCGGGTGCATCACGCGAGCAATGTCCGCTATTTGGACAAAAATATGGGGATGATGTTCATTATTTGGGATAGAATTTTTGGCACTTTTGCGGAAGAATTAGAGACGGAACCTGTGAAATATGGTTTACATGGCAAAACGGGGAATGAGGGTTTGATACAAGTTATTTTTCACGAATGGAAAAGTCTTTGGAAAGTTTTTTTTAAAACGAGAAAAAATTTGCCTTTGTCGATTCGATTGAAATATTTGTTCAAAGCACCGGGTTGGAGTCACGACGGCAGTACGAAAACGGCTGTTCAATTTAGAAAGGAAATTGGTATTAAGTAATGATGAATGATAAATTATGAATGATGAATGATTGATTAACAATGTTTTATCATTCATAATTTATCATTCATCATTCATCATTCATCATTATTAAAAAACTTCATTATGGGAAAAATCATAGCAATAGCAAATCAAAAAGGCGGTGTGGGCAAAACGACAACTGCCATTAATCTTTCCGCTTGTTTAGGGGTATTAGAAAAAAAAGTGTTATTAATCGACGCTGACCCGCAAGCGAATAGTTCCTCAGGCGTAGGCGAATTCCCACAGCCTGGTGCAAAAAGTTTATACGAGTGCATGATTGACGAGGTGGATCCGAAAACGGCGATTTATAAAACGGATTGTCCCAACCTTTGGCTGATGCCTTCGAGTATTGATTTGGTCGGCGCGGAATTGGAATTAGTGACTCGTTTTCGACGCGAATACGTGATGGACGAGTTTTTAAGCCAAATCCGCGATGAGTATGACTATATTATTATTGATTGCTTGCCTTCGTTGGGTTTGGTGACGATAAACGCATTGACGGCGGCGGATTCGGTCTTGATTCCTGTACAATGTGAAGTTTTTTCATTGGAAGGGCTGGGCAAATTGAAAGATACGATTAAATTAGTCAAAAAAGCGTTAAACAAAAAGTTGGAAGTGGAAGGCATTTTGTTATCCATGTTTGATACGCGGTTGCGTTTGGGGCATTTGGTGATGAACGAAGTGCGAGAAACGGCGGTGGATTACGTGTTTGAAACCGTGATTCATCGGAGTGCGCGGTTGGCGGAAGCACCGAGTTTGCATAAGCCAATTATTTTATACGATGCGACTTGTAAAGGCTCTGTCAACTTTTTGAACCTTGCAAAAGAGTTTTTAACGCGGAATAAAGATGGGATTTCTAAAAAAAATTAAAATAAAAGATGGCAAATGAAATTATTTTAGGCGATTGTTTGGATATTTTGCGGAAAATGCCTCCTAATCATATTGATTTAATTATAACTTCTCCGCCTTATTTTCAACAACGGGATTATGGAAATGGGACATTAGGCGTTGGCAATGAGGAGACAGAAACGGCATATTTGCATCATTTGACCGATATTTTCCGCGAGTGCGTGCGCATAACGAAGGAAACGGGCGCGCTTGTCTTCAATTTGGGAGACAAATATGTGAATGGGGGATTATCTTTGTTGCCGTATAAGTTTGCAATCACGGCGGCGGCGGAAGCGGGCGTGTTTTTGATTAACCAAATCACTTGGTCAAAACTCAATCCAACGCCGCGACAAGATAAACGAAAATTAATTCAAGCGACTGAACCTTTTTTTATTTTTGCAAAGTCCAAAAATTATTATTTTGATTTGGATAATTATTTAAAGCATTTGGACGATTTAAATAAAAATGTCAAAAAACAGCCGACAAATGGTTTGGGTAAAAAATATTTTGAATTAATAGAGCAATCCACTTTGAGTTTGGAGGAAAAAGAAAATGCCAAAAAGGAATTGAATGAAGCGATTAAAGCCGTTCAAACAGGCGAAATGGATAGTTTTAGGATGAAAATTAAGGATGTTCATAAATTGGCTTATGGCGGACAAGAAGGAGGACGTAATAATCAAATTCGAGATAAAGGATTCACAATCATTAAGTTATGGGGGAATAAATTAAAAAAAGATGTGATTGAAAGTCCTGTGGAAATGACAAGAGAGAATCATCATCCTGCGGTGTATCCCATTTATATCGTCCAAGAATTGATAAAATTATTGAGCAAAGAGAACGATTTAGTGCTTGACCCATTTTGCGGTAGTGGTACGACTTGTTTGGCGGCGCGGAATTTAAATCGGGCGTATTTGGGCATTGAGATTAATCCTGATTATGTCGCATTAACGAATGAGCGTTTGGAAATGGAACCCTTAGAACATCATTTAATATATTGATAATCAGCAAATTAGCTTAAAATATTGCAAAAAATGTCAACAACAACGCATCATAAAATCATCACAGGGGACGCTCGAAATATGAAAGAATTGTCTGATGAGAGTGTTCATTTGGTGGTAACATCGCCCCCGTATTGGCAATTAAAAGATTACGGTTCAGATGACCAAATTGGTTTTAATGATACGTATGAAAATTATATCAATCAAATGAATTTGGTTTGGGCGGAATGTCATCGGGTTTTGCACAAAGGTTGTCGGCTTTGCATTAATATAGGAGAACAGTTTGCAAGGAGCGTTTATTATGGTAGATATAAAATTATTTCTATTCATACTGAAATTATAAAGTTCTGTGAGATAATGGGTTTTGATTATATGGGTGCAATTATTTGGCAAAAAGCAACTTCTATGAATACCACAGGTGGGGCGAGCATTATGGGCAGTTTCCCGAATCCGCGCAATGGCATTTTAAAATTAGATTATGAATTTATTTTACTTTTTAAAAAGCAAGGCGATGCACCGAAACCGAACAAAGCAGAAAAAGATTTGTCGGCTATGACGACTGAAGAATGGAATACTTTTTTTAATGGACATTGGAATTTTGCAGGCGCGAAGCAAAATAATGGTCATATTGCAATGTTTCCAGAAGAATTGCCGCGCCGTTTGATAAAAATGTTTGCTTTTGTGGGCGATACCGTATTAGATCCGTTCATGGGCAGTGGCACAACAGCGGTTGCTGCTAAAAATTTAAATCGAAATTCGATTGGATATGAAATTAATCCCGATTTTATTCCGATTATCAAACAAAAATTGAAAGTGGATGAACCTACTTTTTTCGGCGAAACCCAATATGAATTTGTCGTACAACCCAATTCTACAAAAGATTTTATCGCGGATATTAAAAAATTACCTTATCAATTCATTGATACACATCATTTGGACAAAAAAGTAGATGTGAAAAAAATGCAATTTGGTTCTAAAATAGATGAGGAATCGCAAGAACGAGAAGAATATTTTACAGTGAAAAAGATTTTTAATGCAGCAAAATTAGAATTGAGTAATGGTTCGATTGTAAAATTGATTGGTATTAAAGAAGATGCAGATAATAATAATGCAATTGATTTTATTTATCAGAAAACGAAAGGGCAAAAAGTGTTTTTGAAATACGACCAGCAAAAACAAGATAAAGATGCAAATTTATTAGTTTATCTGTATTTGCAAAATAAAACGTTTATTAATGCGCATTTGGTGAAAGAACGTTTGGTTTTGGTGGATAATGAAATGGATTTTAAATATAAAAAACGGTTTAACGATTATATCAATGGCAAAAAAGAAGATTAAACAATATGCAAAATCGTTCGACAAGAAGGAAAAAGTTTTAAATTATGCTTGTCAAACGTATCAATTGTCAAGACCCAATAAAGTGGGTGCAGTTATGGCACTTATCCGAGAATGCCAACCGACCTCTTTTGAAGAATGGGAAAATTGGTATTTTGAAAATGCGCAAAGTGATGGTAAAAATAGTTTTAAAGTAACAAAAGAAAGTTTAAAGGAATTAGGAGAACGATTGCACTGCAAGATAACTCAAATCGTGATTCCAGAATGGCAAGCAGCTTTTAAAGAATTGACTTTGCAGGATTGTATTGATTATATTTATAATTTGACGATTCATCGCACGTACGATGGTTATGTTCGAGAAAAATCGGTTATAAATGATAGTTTAGCAAAACATTTTCCTCAAATTCGCTTTGAAGAAAGCCCGCCTGAATTGGATCATGCGGGCGATGTGGATTATATTGGATGGGTGACAGAACAAAAAGCAATTGGAATTCAAATTAAACCTGTAACTGCCAAATCTAATTTTGGTAATTATTCTATAAGCGAAAGAATGAAAAGCAGTTTTCAAGATTTTGAAATCGAATATGGGGGCAAAGTATTTATGGTTTTCAGTCTTGATGGAACGATAGCGAATAAAGAAGTGATTGCAGCAATCCAAGCGGAAATAGAGCGATTAAATAATTTATAATAATAAAAAAAATCATACTTAAAACGATATATTTCAATCCTAATAGCGATGGCAAAGGTTAGTTTAGGCGAAATGAGAAAAAATTTAGCGGGCAAAGGTTTAGGGCAAGATGCTTTATTTGGCGGCACCGTTAAAGAGACAATGGATAAAAAAGGCAAAGCGGAAGTGGAAAAAACGGTCGCGGAACCTGCATTGGCGGAAATGATTGAGACAGCGAAAATCGCTGCGAATCCGTTTCAACCGCGTAAGACTTTTGAAACAACGGCATTGACGGCTTTGAGTGAGTCGTTGAAATTGCATGGTTTGATTCAACCGATTACGGTTCGACGCTTGAATTCGGAGGAATATCAATTGATTTCGGGCGAAAGGCGTTGGCGGGCGGCGCAAATGGCGGGTTTGACTCCTGTGCCTGCGTATATTCGCTCGGCGGATGATACGCAAATGTTGGAATTGGCGATCATTGAAAATATTCAACGGGAGGATTTGAATCCGATTGAAGAAGCGTTGAGCTATCGGGCGTTGATGGACAAATGTGGCTTGAAACAAGAGGATGTCGCAGAACGGGTCAATAAAGGGCGTTCCACGATTACGAATTTATTGGGACTTTTGACCCTGCCGCCTGATATTCAAGAGGCTTTGAAAATGAAAGTTATCAGTTTGGGACATGGGAAATTATTGACGGGTATCAAGGATTTAGGATTACAATTCGTTGTTTTTAAACAAATTACGGATAAAGAATTGTCTGTCCGCGATACTGAAAAGTTGATTGCCCAATATTCCGATAACAAGAAAGCAACGGATGAAAATCCAATGCCTGTGAAAACGGCTTCGCATCAATTGGTGCAAGATACGTTGAGTTCTTTTTTTGGTTCAAAAGTCGATGTGAAACGCGATGCGACGGGCAAAGGTCATATTACGATTAAATTTGGTTCGGATAAGGATTTAAATCGCATTTTGGATGCCGTCGAGGAGCGAAAATGATTAACTTAAATATTTTATGAATGAACAATAAAATACGTCTTGTTCTAAGTTCGGGAAACTTTCCAAGTTTCCCGAACTGTCAGCGTCGATTCGCGCTTTTGGTGATACAACTTTTGGTTGCGGGGTTGGTGTCGGCACAAAAACCTGTGGTGCAAGGCGCGCCTGTGGTGCACGCGGTTAAAATAGACAGTTCTAAAAAGGCAGCTTCGTTAAAATCGGATTTTCCAAATCCGAAAACGGCTTTATTATGGTCTATTGTTCCGACGGGTGGGCAGTTTTATAATCAAAAATATTGGTATATCAAAGTGCCGATTGCTTTGGGCGGCTATGGTATTGGGATAAGTCTTGTGGCTGGGAATGGGGCGACTTATCGTGAAAGGAAAAGTTTATATTTCAATTTGGTGAATTCACCAGACGGAACACTTGCAAATAATGCGACTTTTTTTAAGCAACGTCGGGATGATGCGTTCAAAGCCTATCAACAATCGTGGATTTTTTTGACGATTTGGCATCTTTTCTGTGCGGCGGAGGCGTTTACGGCGGCACATTTGGCGCATTTTGACGTGAGTGAGGATTTGAGTTGGCAGATTCGGCGCGGTTTGGAGTTGAGTCCTGCAACGACGGCGAATGGTTTTGGTATTCAATTAAAATTTTAGTATAAACACATAGGTACATAGGACACATCGTTTTTTTGAAACACATAGGTACATAGGACACATAGTTTTTTGTAATCCTTTAATTTTCAATGAATTACAAAAAAACTATGTGTCCTATGTACCTATGTGTTCCAAAAAAAACTATGTGTCCTATGTACCTATGTGTTTCAAAAACAAAATGTGTTTTATGAATCGTACCCAATTAGTCAAACAAATATTTTTAAAAAAATCATATCTTTGTATCGGTTTAGACACCGATTTGCAAAAAATTCCCAAACATTTGCTTCAAGCCGAAGACCCGATTTTTGAATTCAATCGCCAAATCATTGATGCAACGCATGATTTATGCGTTTCCTATAAACCCAATTTGGCATTTTATGAATCGCTGGGTATAAAAGGTTGGCGTTCGTTGGAAAAAACGATGGATTATATTTCCAAAAATCATTTTACGATTGCAGATGCAAAACGCGGGGATATTGGCAATACTTCTAAAATGTATGCTAAAGCTTTTTTTGAAACCTTTGATTTTGATGCAGTTACGGTTGCGCCATACATGGGCGCGGATTCGGTTACGCCTTTTTTGGAATTTAAGGACAAATGGGTGATTCTCTTAGCCTTGACTTCCAATCAAGGCTCGAAAGATTTTCAATTGCATCATAATCTTTATCAAGAAGTGTTGAAAAAAGCGCAAAATTGGGGTACAGTGGATAATTTAATGTTCGTGGTGGGCGCGACACAGGCGCATCAATTTGAAACGATTCGCAAAATCGTGCCGAATCATTTTTTATTGGTGCCAGGCGTTGGCGCGCAAGGCGGTGATTTAGAGCAACTTACACATTTTGGAAAAAATAAAGAAATAGGCTTATTAGTGAATTCCTCTCGTGCGATTTTGTATGCGAGTGCTGGAAAGGATTTTGCAGAAAAGGCAAGGGCTGAAGCCTTGAAAGTGCAGCAGGTTATGGAAAAATTGTTATAAACTTTTTGAATTAAGCTATTCAAGTGCGCGGTACGTTGGAATTGGGATTAAATGGGATTTTTGGGGATTAAATAAGATTGATTTTTAGGATTAATCGGATTTCAATCCCAATAATCCTAAAAATCAATCTTATTTAATCTCCAAAAATCCCATTTAATCCGAATTCCAACGTATTATCTATTATTTTTGTATCAACACTTTGCGCACTGTCATTCCGAAGCGCACATAGTAAATACCATTTTCCAAATCATCCACTTTAATCGCAATGATTTGATTATCAACCACTTCGGATTTAACCAGCATCCCTAACTGATTGTACAAATGTACTTTTTCAGCGCGCTCTACGCCCGTAAACGCATCTAAATACAACACATCTTGCACAGGATTGGGATAAATTTTAAAAGTCGGTTTCGTCCATTCAACAGTATTGGTTTGATTTCCGAATATACTGGTATAAGCATTGGCAAATTCGTAAGCACCGCCGCAGGTAGCCACTGCATCCCAATTGATGCTCCAAGTTGCCATCCCACCGAGCGTCGGATAACCATTGTTTTGCGCCAACGTATAAGTAGCAGGTGCAGGTTTCGCCGCCATGCCACAAAGATATTTGATGGAGGATTGTACGGTTGCAGGCGGTATGTACCCGCCACCCGCCGCCTGTGAACACGCGGGCAGGCTGACCACGACTTTCGCTGCGGGATACCCCGTAAAATATCCCCCACTCGTATTAAAACCTTTTATAACGGCTTCGGTCATGGAAGTGATGAAATCCGCCGTCCCTTGATAATAAATTTGTTGGTTAATGCCGTACATGGATCCACTATTGTACAATTGCACTTGAAGGTAATCCGTCGAGTCGCGCAATGCGTGAAGGGTAGGCAAATACCCGCCCCAAATCCCTGAATAGGCAGATTGACCGCCTTGCACATACGCGGTTTCGGGTGAAAACGTTAAACACATTTTGCGGTGATAAGTGCTTCTATAATTCACCATAATTTGTTTAATAGAAGCAATGAGGTTCACAATGTTCGGCTCAACAGGTTGCGCAATGGTACCTCCATTCGCTAAGATAGTATTACCATGTTCGATGTCAATATCAATGCCGTCAAAAGGATACGTATTTAAAATTTGTGTCATAGAATTGATAAACGCCGTTTTTTGGATAGCCGTTCCGAGTTCAATCGTTTCTGTTGCGCCGCCGACGCTCAATAAAACTCTTTTGCCTCTACTTTGCAAAGTGCGCATATTGGCAATGAAAGTAGCAGGAGTCACGCCGTCGGGCGTGAAAGTCATCGTCATATCGGTCGCAGAAGTCGCTAACGCGAAGGAAGCAATGACTATCGTATAACGATTATCCACTTGATGAATGGGAATGTAAGGCGCGGTCGCGGCATTCCAATTGTGCCAATAGCCGATAAGTTGCGCGCCTTGCGCCATGCTTTGAAAGCTGCTAAAAAGCAGCATATTCATAATAATAATTCGTAAATAGTTAATTATCATCGTATCAAGATTTAGTTTAAATAATTCCATACAATGATAATCATCTTTTTTTAAAATATATTTTTATTTTTATAAAAAAAATGGAATCGCTTCGAAAACTGCAAATTTTTACTAAAAACAACTTTTTTATTGCCAACATTCAAAAAAGTTGTACTTTTATCCCTCATGATAACAAACGATTCAAAAAAATGAAACGAATCCTTCACCTCACCTTGTTATTAGGCAACTTTCTATTGGGATGCGACAAAACAGTGGACGTATCCAAATACGACCCGCACCCATTAACGTTGAAAGTCACGGAATTACAAGGAAATACCTATAAAATAACTTGGAATGCGTTACCTACTTCCGATTTTATAGATTACCAATTGATTCGCGCTATCAATGACACGGTGCCGGATATGTTGCCTACGGATACGCTTTTTCAGACTTCCAGCCTTGTGGCGCGGATTGGCGATAGAGACCAAACTTCCTTTTTGGATTCCGTCACCATTGCGGGCGGCAAAATCGCTTTTCGACTTTTTGCGCGTTACCGCGACCATTCGGTGAGTAGCGTCAATGTTATAGTGACAGGACAGGACAATATAACAGAATTATTGAATCTTGAAGGTCAGATTTTTTATAGCACGCAAGCCACTTCTTTTATTTTTGCGGACAAAGCGCGTGACCTTGTGACCACTATGAATCTTAAAAATAATCAATTTGCATCCACAGTGCTTGAAATGGTGGATGCGACCACAATGAGTTTTACCGATGACGAATCCAGCATTTATACCGCAAGCAGTTTTGGGCAGATGCAGACCTTGAACCCAACTACACTTGCCATTACAAGACGGCTCTTTACAAATACCCGCAATGCGCCGTTTTTTGTAGGCGGCAGTGGGAAATTTGCCTATTGTTCAATGAGGGACGCTCAGTTTCACCCGACAGATATTGCCATTCGGCTATTTCAAAATATAGATTTTGGGCAAGAATTGCAAAGGCTTACGTTGCCGAATTCGATTCCTTGGCAATTGTTTAAAGCACCGAATTCGGACGATTTATTCGCCATCGAACCCAATACGGAAACTGGGCAAGTGATGGTCTTTAGAAATTTGAGTAATCGTAATTTAAATGACCGCATGGATTATAATACGAATCGCACAGCGTTTATAGATGCAAGTCGATTTGAATTTGCACCCGATGGCTCGTTTTTCATCACGGGCAAACAAGGCAATATATATAGTCCTCAAATGACGCTGTCCAAACAATTGAATCGCAATGGCAATTATAATAGTTTTTGCATGGATAATCAGTTGAATATTTATGCTGCGACCAATCGACGGATTGACATTTATAACGCGCCGAATTATAATTTGACGCGGCAGGTTGCTTGTCGGTTGAATCCGACTAAAATAGTTGTGGCATTCCATCAAGCGTATTTATTTGCGCCGTCGGTGAATAAATTAGGGAATACGACCTTAGAAAAAATAAATTTATAAACAGTTTGATTATCTGAAACAATGCGATTGAAAAAAGCACTCTTATTGAGTGGATTCATTTCACTGACTTTTGCAGCAGGGGCGCAGGAAAAAGAACAGCAAAAAACAACTGTTCCCGCCTACAAACACGAAATCGGCATGGATGCGAATGCCTTTTTCGGACAAATTTTTGAATTATTCGGCGGCAAAAGCAACGATTTGAACCCTTATCTGCTCACTTATAAGTACAAATGGACTCCTACGAGCGCGTTTCGGTCGGGATTGACGGTTTCTTTTCGGTCGTTGAAGGAAGGCAATGGTACTTTTGCGGATACACGCACTGACCGTTTGATGAATTATGCGGCTCGATTGGGGTACGAATGGCAAAGAAAATTGGATAATCAATGGCATTATACGTTCGGTTTCGATGTAGGCGCGGGGTTTTCCAAAAAAGACTTGATTATTGATTCGGGTTTTGACGTAGTGAATTCGACTGAAAGTGGCTGGACAATTAAAGCGGGCCCTGTGGGCGGGATTTGGTATCGCTTTTCGCCTAAAATCTCTGTCGGAACAGAGGCAACTTTTTATTATGTGACGCAAGATTTGAAGGAGAAAAAGGTTTTTTCTGCCAACCCACAATTCAATTCGACGGGTAAAATTAGTACGGAAAATCGGATCGGATTGAATGGTTTAGGCAATTTATTCGTCACCATTCAATTTTAACGTTTATTATTTGTTATTTAACATTTTAATATTCTTTTTTTAACTATTTTTGCAAAATATAAAATGAAGGATGAATTGCTGCGTTGTGGATACTGAATTCATCATTCATACAAACTCTTTTACTTGAAATCTAAATCTAAAAAGTGTCATGAGTAAAATCCAAATCACAGGGATTGGGCTGGGAATACTGTTAACAGTAGGGGTTGCTTGCAATAAAGAGGGCGCAACGGCTCAGTACGAATCCGAAAATTTAAAATTACCTGCTCAAACCTTGAGTTATCAATTGCCGACTGCTGCCGCAACTGGTTTCTCTTTGACAGACAATGCTCAAAATCCGATTACGGATAATGGAGCAACCTTGGGGCGCGTCTTGTTTTATGACAAAAAGTTGTCTTTGAATAACTTAGTCGCCTGTGCTTCTTGCCACAAACAGCAAAATGGTTTTGCGGATCCTGTGGCGTTCAGTACTGGTTTTGAAGGTAAAAAAACGATTCGCAATTCGATGGCTTTTACCAATCCGACGACGGATAAAACTTATTTTTGGGATACGCGAGCAGCTTCTTTGGAGGATTTGGCGTTGCAACCTGTCCGCAATCATATCGAAATGGGTATGGAAAGTATGGATAAGTTGGCGGAAAAATTGAATAAAATTAGCTATTATCCTGCTCTTTTTGAAAAGGCTTATGGGACAGGCGAGATTACCAAAGAGCGTATTGCGGGTTCGATGGCTCAATTTTTGCGTTCCATCGTGACGTACCGTTCTAAGTTTGATGAAGGCAATAAGGTGAATTTTAGTAATTTTTCCGAAAGCGAAAACCGGGGTAAAGAGTTGTTTTTCAATGAATTACATTGTAGCGGGTGTCATGCGGGTACGAACTTCAATGGCATGGAAGCCAAAGCGGGGAAAGAAACTTTCAATATTGGTTTGGATGAAAATTATGCGGACAATGGAGTAGGCGCGTTGAATAGCAATGCGAATTTCAATGGTGCTTTTAAAGTGCCGACTTTGCGCAATATTGAATTGACTGCTCCGTACATGCACGATGGTCGTTTCCAGAATTTGGAACAAGTTGTGGAACATTACAACAGCCAAATGCGCAATCATCCAAAATTATTTCCGCGTTTTCGCACCTTTAGTCGCTTGTCGCAAGGTGGAACGATTGAACCGACGGGTTATGGTAGTGCGGGCGGCGGTAGTAATAGTGACCAAAATGTTTTGCCCAAAGGTTTGAATATGAGCATTCAAGAAAAGGCAGATTTAGTAGCGTTTTTGAAAACGTTGACCGATACTAAAATGGTGACGGAAGCTAAATATGCGAATCCTTTTGCTAATTAAACGAATTATAGACGCGGGAATTAGGATTAAATAGGATTTTTTTGGGATTAAATGGGATTGATTTTTTAGGATTCATGGGATTGAAATCCTGCAAATCCTAAAAATCAATCCCATTTAATCCCAAAAAAAATCCCATTTAATCCTAATTCAAAGGCATCACCACAGTTGCTTCTATTTCAACTAATAATTCCTTATCAATTAACGCTTTCACTTCCACCATCGTTGTCACAGGACGGATTTCGCCAAACATTTCTCCATGTGCGCGCCCGATTTCCTGCCAATCTTGAATATTCGTTACAAACATCCGTGTCCGCGTGACCCCTCGAATATCACCACCTAATGCTTCAATCGCATTTTTAATTTTATTCAAAATACATTTTGTTTGTTCATAAGGATTGCCGATGCCAACGATTTTGCCCTCCTCTACGGCAGTCGTACCTGCGACTTCAATAATATTGCCTGCCCGAACTGCCCGACTGTACCCTACAATGGATTCCCAAACCGCGCCTGTTGATAATTTTTGGTGCATGATAATTTTTAAATTAAATGATTTTGGGTGCAAATTACACGCATTTTTATAAAATGATGAATTATAAAGGGTTTAAAAAAAAACGATGTGACCTCTGTACCTATGTGTTCCCAAAAACGATGTGACCTCTGTACCTATGTGTTCCAAAAAAATATTTAAAAATAAAAAACAAAATTGTAAATTTGCAAAATCAATTTTCTAACGCTAAACGACTCTTAAATTGAATGATATAACTTACACCCATGTAACTTTCCTATGAGCAAAGCATGTTTTTTTGCTTATTTCTTGTTTCCCATTTGGGCAACAGCACAAGTGTCTTACACTGCGAACGATACGATTCGACCCTACAATGGCGATTTCAGAGCTGGTATCAATTTAGATAGGTATCGTGGTTTTTCCGACGAGCAACTTGGCATTTTAGCCGCAGGCAAACCCGATTTAAATGTTCAAGGCGTTGGCGTGAAGGCTTTGAGACCAGGTTTATTCGACGATTTTTTAGAAAATTACGGTTATACGGCGCGTTTAAACACGTTTCAGCTTTGGGATTCGCTCGGATTGAAGGAAAATACCGTCATGGTTGGCTTTCCGAGTGAAAATCATCGAGATTCCACTGAATATTGTGCAGGCATTCGCTCCACCCTTTTTGCGAATATGTATGAACCGATTTGGGACAACGGCGAAAATGGTACGCCCGTCAATGAGCGCAATTTTTACGCGTTGTATCTTTACAAAACGGTTTTGGCTTATAAAAAGCACGTCAAATTTTGGGAAATTTGGAATGAACCCGGTTTTGATTACACGCATGGAAAAGGTTGGTTGCCCAAAGGTGCGTCTGGCAATTGGTGGGAAAATAATCCAGCCCCTTGCGATTATAAACTCCGTGCTCCGATTTTTGGATATATTCGATTGTTGCGCATCAGCTATGAAATCATCAAAACCTTAGATTCAACCGCTTATGTAAGCACTTCGGGTTTGGGCTATCCGAGTTTTTTGGATGCGATTTTGCGCAATTCGGATAATCCTGTGGATGGAAAGGTGACAACTGCTTATCCCAAGAAAGGTGGTGCGTATTTTGACGCGATTGCCTATCATACGTATCCTCATTTTGACGGAAGTTTACGACATTATGACGGACAGCGCGGTGTTTGGGTGAATTATCGGCATTCGGACGCGGCTGCACAAGGGATTGACCGCATCAAAAAAGATTTTCAAGCGGTTTTAAACCAATATGGATACAATGGTCGGCAATATCCCCAGAAAATGTGGTTGATTACGGAAGCAAATTTGCCCCGAAAAGCATTTGGCGATTTCATCGGTTCGGAAATTGCACAGCGCAATTATGTGATGAAAGCCTATATTCAAGCCATTCAAAGCAATATCAAACAATTACATCTTTTCAAAATCGCTGAAAATACAGATACGACACATGCTTTCAATGAGTTTGACGTGATGGGCTTATATCAAAAATTGGATTTTAAGAATTGGAATCATCCTCAAACCACCGAAGCAGGAACGGCGTATCGAACGATTTCCAAAATTTTATTTGGATTAAAATATGATTCGTTGCAAACTCGACAATTGAATTTAAATGATTCTATTCAAGGCGCGGCTTTTCGAGCCGATGATGGCAATTACACTTACGCGCTTTGGGCGAAAACGCGTTATGATAACAGTGAAGATGCAAATTATGTCTATCATTTTCCGCCCAATATTGCTTCGACGGTTTTTCGGCGGCGGGATTGGCGTTATACGGATACTTGGGAAGAACGATTTGTGCCGAATTCAGGGGTAAAATTGAGTGATACGCCTGTTTTTTTGACAGAACAAAAAATTATAGCTGATAAATTAAATATTTGTACGGGCGTAAAAGTACATTATTCAACGCCTAATTCGAGTTCTTTTTCCAAAGAATGGACTTTTGAAGGCGGTAATATTGCCTTTTCCAAGATAGATACGCCAGTTGTTACGTATCCGCACGCTGGGATTTACAAGACTTTGTTGGTTTTAAAAGATCCGAATGGGCAAATTGCAGCGCGCCAAGCCATCGAAACGGCTGTAACGGATTTGCCAAAAGCCGATTTTAATTACACGTCCACAGGCAATATTTTCTATTTTCAAAACAAAAGTTCGCTCAATGCCAATCAATTGTCTTGGGATTTTGGCGATAGCAGCTATCATTCGGAGGCGAATCCAACGCATACTTATTATCATCGCCAACAATATGTCGTACAATTAAAAGCGACTAATTTTTGTGGGACGGATTTTATTCAAAAAAAGGTGGATGCGCCAGTTCATGATATAAACGTTTCTGCCATCACGGCGGATAGTCTTGTGCCGCGTTATGACGCACCTTTTCGGGCAGGAGTGAATTTGAAATATATTCCAAGTTGGAAAGATGAAGAAGTCGCAGATATTGCCGCAGGCAACCTTGAAAAAAAAGTAGGCGGCATTGGGGCAAAATCGTTGAGAGTCTTTTTACCCGATTATTTTACCCATTTTTGGGGCATGGACATCCGAAAATCGGCATTTGAGCATTATGCCAATTTGGATTTGCAAAACAATACGTTGATAATTGGTTTTCCCGACGCAACGCATCGAGATTCGATACGCCATTGTCCCGACAAATCGTCGGAATTATTTAAAAACCTGTATTCCGATATTTGGGATGGTGGGACGCATGGTACGCCCGTGAACGATACCAATTATTTTGCTATCTACGTTTGGAATTTAGTTAAAATTTATAAAAACCAAATTAAATATTGGTCTATTTGGGATGCTCCAGGTTTGGATGAATCGGGTCAATATGGTTGGTTGCCGAAAGGCAGACAAGGCAATTGGTGGGATAATAATCCCGAACCATGTGATTTGGGCATTCACGCGCCGATACAACATTTTGTCCGAATGATGCGGATTGCGTATGAAGTCATCAAATCGGAAGATTCGACGGCTTTTGTAACCTTTGATGGGGCAGGTTATCCCTCGTTTTTGGATGCGGTTTGTCGAAATACGGATAATCCGACCGATGGCAGCGTTCAAAATGCTTTTCCGAAACGCGGTGGGGCTTATTTTGATGCCGTTTCTTTCAATTCCGCGCCTCATTTTGACGGTACGACGGGGCATTATGATTTGAACGCGGGTCGATTTGTGTATCAACGGACTTCGGATGCAGGTGCCGCAGGGATTTTGCAATTGAAACAAAATTTAGATACTGTTTTAAAAAGTTATGGTTACAATGGTTTCCAGAAACCGCTTAAAAAATTCATCCTTGGGCAGGTGGGTCTGCCGAGAAAAATGCTCAATGGTTTTTTTGGTGGCGATTATGCTCAATTCAATTATGTAATGAAAGCGTATGCGTATGCTGCGACGAATGGTATCACCACTTTAAATTTTCAATCCATTGTTGAAAGCCAAAATGAATTATTAGCGCGGGATGGCAGCGAATTGATTGGTTTGTACCAAAAAACAACGCATTTGCCTTATCAAATCACCAAAAATTTAAGTGGCATCGCGTTTAAAACGACGAATGATCTCTTATTTGGATTGAAATACGATACGGCTCGAACGCAGGCATTAGCCTTACCACAAGGGACGCAAGGTTTTGCCTTTAAAGACGCTGCGGGAAAATACACCTATATGTTATGGGCAGTGGTTGAAACGGATTTATCCGAATGGTCGTATCGGCTTTATAATTTTCCAAACGCTTTTCACCACAATCAGTTGTATCGAAAACAATGGGATTATTCCGATAAGCAAACAGGGAGTTTTATCAGCTCCAATTCAGTGATTTTAACCGAAACGCCTATTTTTTTGAGTGAAACGATGACTTCGATTCAACCACCTGTGGCGGCATTCCAATCGAATGCGCAACTCGAATGTCCCCCACTAACGGTTCAATTTACGAATTTATCCCAAGGCGATTCTGTGCGAACCTGGTCTTTTGAAGGCGGGAATCCATCGACTTCACATATAACAAATCCTATTGTGACTTATACACGCGGCGGGAAATATGCAGTAAAATTGGAAGTTAGCAACGCACAAGGCACGCATTTTGCTAAGAAGGTGGGTCATGTAAAGGTAGATTCGATTCCAAATGCGCAGTTTCAATTTGAAATAGATACCCTTCATTCAACCGTTTTATTTAAACATTTTGCGACAAATACCTACGGTATCACTTGGGATTTTGGAGACGGAGTGACGCAAGAGGCATTGAATTTGCAAATAACACATCGGTATAGCCGCAGAGGGATTTATTTAGTACGGCTGATTTTGCGCGGAGCTTGTGGCAGGGATACGGTTTCCAAATGGGTGGACA
The DNA here is from genome assembly GCA_039795795.1 of Bacteroidota bacterium. GTDB lineage: Bacteria > Bacteroidota > Bacteroidia > Chitinophagales > Saprospiraceae > JAAFJT01. The sequence goes on from JBDKKX010000009.1 coordinate 19,082, forward strand.
TTCGGACAACAGGCGATATCGAGATTTGGAACGACGAGGTTAAAATCAATTGTTATCCAAATCCATTTGTCCAAGATTTAAAAATACAAATCGATTTAACTAAAAGTACGCACTTGACGATTGAATTATGGAATATGCGAGGCAAAAAAATGATAACGTTTTGTAAAAACCAATTTTACACAGCAGGAAATCATTTAATAAGATATAGCTCAAACGGAGATTTACCTCAAGGCATGTATCTTTTGAGCATAAAAGATGAAAATGGAAAAATAAATTATGTCAAGCTAATGAACACATAGGGCGTTCGTTGGTTTTATAGGGTGTGACGCGTTGGAATTGGGATTAAATAGGATTTTTTTGGGATTAAATAAGATTGATTTTTAGGATTCACAGGATTTGCAGCATTTTAATTCGAGTAAATCCCAAGAATCCTAAAAATCAATCTTATTTAATCCCAATTCCAGCGTACCCACAACTCTATGAATCAAAACTAACAAACAACCTATGTATCCAAAAAAAACAAATCTATGAATGAGTTAACCTTAAAACTACCACAACAGGTCGATGCAGTCGTCGATGCTGCTGCATTAACTACTGCGAAATCAATTTATCATGCATTTTGTCTAACCGAACCTTCTATCCCTATTTTTTTGCAACCCTGGTGGTTAAATGCAGTTTGCAACAAAGGAGAATGGAACGTCTGTCTTTCTTACGACAATGCGGGTCGAATCAATGGTGTTTTGCCTTATTACCAAGTCTTTCTCAAAGGGATTATCACCGCAATTGTGATGCCCGATTTGACCCCCAATGCAGGTGTGTGGATGCGTTTGCCCGACGCGGATAAATCCAAAAGACATTCTCAATACACAGCTCAAAAGAAAATTTTAGACAAATTATTAGAACAATTACCAACGGTTGGCTTTTATCATCAAAAATTTCATTTTTCTTTGGAAGATTGGCAACCTTTTTATTGGAAAGGTTACAATCAAAACACGCATTATACTTATTTGTTAGAAAATTTACAAGATTTAGACACCATTTATCGGAATTTAAAAGGCAGCGTGCGCACTGACCTCAAAAAAGCCGCGAAAAATATCACCGTAACCATTGGAAGCAATATCCAATTATTTTATGAGATTTGCCAAAAAAGTTGGAACAAACAGGGGGCTAAAATTGCTTACTCTTTACAATCCTTACTCGCTTTGGATCTCGTCTTGGCAAAAAAGGGCTTGCGGAAAATATATTTTGCTCATGATGCGGAAAATCGTTGCCATGCCGCGATTTACATCGTGCATTACAACGGCACAGCACATTACCTTTGCGGCGGCAGTGACCCCGATTTGCGGCAGAGTGGCGCGACCTATTTCACTTTATGGAAAGCCATTGAAGAGGCTTCCGAAGTGGCACAAGTCTTTGATTTTGAAGGCAGTATGATTCCTTCCGTCGAATATGCCTTTCGTTCTTTTGGCGCGGTTCAAAAGCCGTTTTTTAGGATTACGAAAGCTAAAAACCGTTTTTATGAAGGTTTAACGCTTCTTTTTAGGAATTATCGATAGTGCATTTAAGCCGAATAGTCGGTTATAAATTACGATGCAATTGGAACGCGGATGACGCGGATTGGACAGATTTTCGCGGATTTTTTTGAATTTATGCTGGATTTTCAGCATAAATTCAAAAAAAATCCGCGTAAATCTGTCCAATCCGCGTCATCCGCGTTCCAATTCGTATCACAATGTATCCCAAAGATGAAACATTCCTATTTTTGTTCTTAAAAACTTTGCGAACTTCGTACCTTTGCCGCATGGAATTACAAGATACATTTAAAACCATTCTCTCGAATCTCGGGATTACCGAGTGGAATTCGATTCAAAAAGAGTCCTTTGTTGCCATTCAACAAGAAAAAGAAATTTTGCTGTTAGCACCGACGGGTTCAGGCAAAACTTTAGCCTTTTTATTGCCCATTCTTGCAAAATTAAATACGGAAGTCCAGCAGATTCAATGCTTAATTTTAACCCCTTCTCGCGAATTAGCCCTTCAAATCGAACAAGTTTGGAAAAAAATGGCTACGGGTTTCAAAGTCAATGCTTTTTATGGGGGACACAACATGAGTGTCGAAATACAAAATTTGACCCAACCGCCTGCCTTACTCATTGGTACGCCCGGACGGATTGCAGACCATATTACCCGCAAAACATTGGATTTAACCCAGGTTTATACCATCGTTTTAGATGAATTTGATAAATCCTTAGCACTCGGTTTCCACGACCAGATGGCTTTTATTACCCAGCATTTAAAAAAACTGAAAACGAAAGTTTTAGTTTCCGCAACCGATATTTCCGTATTGCCAGATTTTATCGGCATTCGCAAACCCTATATCCTACATTTTACCAAAGCCGTCGAAGCGGTGCCTGCGTTAAAAATCTATACCCTTGTCTCCGAAGCCAAAGATAAAATCGAAACCTTGTTCCAACTCTTATGTGCCTTGGGAGCCACTTCCACCATCGTTTTCTGCAATCATCGCGAAGCCGCAGAACGCACCAGTCAATTATTATGGGAACGCGGCATTGAAAATGCCTTTTTTCACGGCGGCATGGAGCAAATCGACCGCGAGAAAACCCTCATTCAATTTCGGAATGGCAGTACCCATTTTTTAATCGCTTCCGATTTAGCCGCACGCGGATTGGATATAGCCGATATTCAAAACATCATACACTACCATTTACCGCATAAAAACGAAGATTACATCCATCGGAATGGGCGAACCGCACGCATGGATGCGACGGGCAAAGCCTATATTATATGGCATCCCGCAGAAAAATTGCCCGCTTATTGGACAGAATTGCCTGAAAAAATCGTCCTTCCAACCCAAACAAGGCTACCACAAAGGTCGGAATGGACGACTATCTATATTAGTGGCGGTAAAAAAGATAAATTAAGTAAAGGCGATATCGTCGGATATTTAGTTAAAATCGGCGGTTTGGAGCTATCGGAAATCGGTTTAATCCACGTAATGGATTTTATGTCCTTTGCCGCCGTGCAGAAAAAGCGATTGAAAACGGTCTTGCCTATCCTTCAACAAGGGAAAATGAAGGGGCGTAAATATAAAATTCAAGAAGCCCCTTTGAATGGATAAAACGGCGCGAATCCGACGTTCTAACTTAAAATAAGAGTGAATATGATACCATTTTCAGAACTATTGGTTTTTATCGTAGCCGCTTTAGGGTTGGTGATTACCCCAGGACCGAACATGATATATTTAATATCTCGTTCGATTACTCAAGGGAAAAAAGCAGGCATCATCTCGTTAATCGGGGTAATCTGTGGGTTTTTATTCCATATAAGTATGGTAGCCTTTGGTTTAACCGCGCTTCTTTTTGCGGTACCCATCGCGTTTACCCTCCTAAAATTATTAGGTGCATGTTATCTCCTCTACATGGCATTCAATGCCGTGAAATCCAGTGGAAGTATTTTTGAAAATAGACCCGATTTAGCCCATGATAAACCCGTAAAATTATTCACGATGGGTTTTCTGACCAACGTGTTGAATCCTAAAATGGCAGTGTTTTATCTGTCTTTATTTCCACAATTCATCCAACCCGATGCAGGATCCATCCCGTTACAATGCTTTGAATTGGGTTTAACCCAAATGGGGATAAGTTTCACCATTAATTTTTTAATCGTACTCAGTGCGGCTAAAATGGCAGTATGGTTTGCACAAAACCCGACTTGGATAAAAATACAAAAATGGTTTATGGCAAGCATATTAGTGGGTTTGGCACTCAAAATGGCTCTAACCAAATCAAAATAAAAATTAAATACAGCAAATAAAATCATAAATCATTAATTATCAACCGTTTGAAAGGTTTCAAACGGTTGATATATTTATCCTTTTTCCAAAGCAGCAAGGACAATTTTACGCATTCATCTGCAATTTCATCATTAAATCAATCTGTTCGTCGGCACCTAATTTAAAAATATGCTTATCAAAGACGACAAACCCATTTTTTTCGTAAAAACGGATGGCTTTTGGATTCGCTTCCCAAACGCCTAACCATACATAATCCACTTTTTTCTGTTTAGCAATTTGAATCGCTTTTTCATACAGGCGTTGCCCCACTTTTTTGCCTTGAAACGCTTTTGAAACATAAATCCGTTCTATTTCAAGGGCTTTTTGGGCTTTTAACTCCGTTTGAGCGATGCCCCAATTCAATTTTAAATAACCGATTTTTTGTTTATCCCACAGGGCAAAATAAAATTCGGCATTCGGGTCGGTCAGCTCTGCCTCTAATTTTGCGGTGGAAAAACCTTCTTCTAAATATTGCTGCATGTTCTCCTCTGTGTTGTCTGCGGCAAAGGTTTCAAAGAAAGTTTCTCTACTGATTTGTTGTAAGGCGGCAATATCGCCCAGCGTTACTTTTTGGATGGTTATGTTTTCCATGTAAAATAATTTTAGGATGAATTTAAGGAAAGCAATCCTTCATTAAACACAAAAGGCACGAATTTCTGCAAATGAGTTGCGCCAATTCGTGCCTTTCTATTTTATTCATTTCGTTGCAGCCCAAAAAGATAATCTTTATCTTTTCCCGTGCAATTACACTTAATTTTGATATTAAAAATATCCCAATCGCGCATATTTTCCGCTAATTGCGTTGTGCCTTCTACTTTGATGGTCTGATAATTTTGCTTAAAGCAACTGGCACCATCTCGGCGCGGAAATTTGAGGACTTCCGTGCGGCTATAATGATAAGTCTTATCTTCGCTGACCACTCGAATCGAAAACGTTTCTTTATCCGCATTATACGTGCTAATCGAATCAATTTTGAACAAAATCTGCTTTCTGGATAAAATCCGCGTCGTTTCTTGCTGCGTTTTCTTTTGGTCCCACTCTTCTAAAAACCGATCTTGTGGGGTTTTATCCGTCGTGACTTTTTCAGAATACAAGCCTAAATATTTATTATTAATCGCCCTTTTGCTTTTTTGCACCCTTTTGACGTATTCGATTTCTCTTTCAAATTCGCCTTTGGGACGAATCAAATTGACTTCGGTTTCGATTTCTTTTTTGTAATACACGCCAGAAATCGTTTCATCCGTGAAATTCCAAACTTTAATATTGCCTTTGGAGTCTCCCGCCGCCAAATATTTGCCATCGGGACTAAAAGCAGCCGTCGTAATTTTGCTTTCAAAACTCAAAGGCGTAACAATTTCTTTGCGATTGGTCAAATCCCACAATTTCACGGTGTCATTGCCCCCTACAAAATACCGTCCATCCGTACTAAAACCAAAAAAATTGTCTTTGATACCGATAAACATCGCAGGCATATAAAGCGGTTGAATCAAAGCGGGTGTATTGGTTTCCCACAAACGCAATTTATTATCACTATGCGTTGCAAAAAATTTATTCTCAGGCGAGAAATAAACCGATTTTAATTCTTCAGGTTTCGCGCCTTGCCCGCACCGAAACATAGCCATTTCCCGATTGGTTTGAAAATTAACCAAGCGCACGCTGTCCATGAAACCTTCGATAAAAAAAGCATCATCGGTGCTAAAATAACGGCTAATCCCATTACTCGTGAATTCGCGTTCGTACTGCCCCGTTCCAACCGTGTATGCCGTGCAAACATTGCCTTGTTCCACAATCAACGACTTATTCTCCGCCGTAAACGCCAAAGGTTTTGCAAAACTATTGCGATTTTCACTAAAACGAATGGTATTAATCACTTTTTGCGTGTTCAAATCCATAATATTAATGTTGTTCGCTTCCCGAAATGCCAATAAATTGCCGTCCCAAGACACACAAGAGGCTCTGCCTAATTCTTTTTCCGAAAAACTACGGGCTTTCCGCTTGGTTTCCAATTCCCAAACATGAATGCTCGGAGATACCGTAATGCCTTTGGTGTTAATGATGACTTCATCACCACTTTTCACAATCAATAATTTTCCATTTCCGCTAAATCCCAGACTGCGTACTTTTGTCGCATCATGGAAAAAAGACATAATGTTGTCGCCCCCTTGTGCTGCCGCACTCGTGACCCAACCCGACAGGCAAAAAGCTGCCAATGCCATCTTTACCGTCTTGCCAATAGGGCTTTCGATAGTTTTCATCATTAATTGAGAGTTTGTTACAGGTTTAATTAAACTTTTTCTTTGAATGATTGGATAGATAA
>JBDKKX010000010.1:0-24953 GCA_039795795.1 Bacteroidota bacterium
AAGTTTGAGTCGTTTGCGTTCAAAATATCCTTGTTATGTACACTGATTTTATTTAATATTTGTCCAAAAATGCCGTTTAGTATATTGAAAAACCAATATTTGTGACGGGATTATGTTGTTTTTTAAATATATTTGTACAAAGCTATTGAATATATTTCTAATTTTAAAACAAATTTGAATAATTTTTTATATATTTTTTATTTAAAAATACGTTTTTTGCACATGCCTATCGTAACTAACTTGAATTATCAACCACCGTTTTGGGCTAAAAACGGTCATATCAATACTTTATACACTACATTATTTCGTCCTTTGAAAAGGCTTGATTATCAACGAGAACGCGTTGAATTGCCCGATGGTGATTTTTTATATTTGGATTGGTCATATATTAATTCAAAGGATTCCAATGATAAATTGTGTATTTGTTTACATGGTTTGGAAGGCGATGCCCGCCGTCCGTACATGCGCGGTATGATGGCGCGGGCAAATGCTGCACAGTATGATTCGGTTGGAATGAATTTTCGAGGTTGTACAGGCGAAGATAATTTAAAAGTGTATAGCTATCACACGGGCAAATCAGAAGATTTGGACGCGGTGGTGCAGTATATTTTGAAAAATCACTCGCATTATAAACAAATTGTATTGATTGGTTTTAGCGCGGGCGGGAATATTGTGTTAAAATATTTGGGTGAAAAAGGCGAAACCGTTCCAAAACAGGTGCAAAAAGGCGTTGCATTTAGTGTGCCTTGCGATTTGGCATCGTGCAGTGTGGAGTTGCAAAAACCTAAAAATGCCATTTATATGTATAATTTTTTGCTCACGTTGAAACGCAAAGTCAAGGATAAACACCAACGATTTCCGAATCATTTTGACCTTTCAAAAGTATTAGCATCGCGTCATTTTGGCGATTTTGATGGCGCATTTACCGCGCCCGTGAATGGCTTTAAAGATGCCGAAGATTATTGGAAATCATCAGGTTGTATATCAAAATTAAAAAATATCTGTATTCCAACGTTGTTGATTAGCGCGACCGATGATTCTTTTTTAAATGAAGATTCTTTTCCATCTGAAATCGCAGAAAATCACCCGTTTTTTCATTTCCATTTGAGCCGATATGGAGGACACGTCGGTTTTTGGGGCGAAAATAAAGAAGGATGGCTTTGGACGGAAGAATCTGCTTGGAAATTTATCTTAAATTAACTTAACTTGCAGCTTAAACTTTAAAAAAATGAATAAATATCTTTTCATACTGTTAAGCAGTCTGCTATCAGGCGCGCTATCGGGTAGCCTTTTGGCAATTATCAGTTTCATTCGCAGTCGCGGTACTGCCGACCACCCACATCAAATTCTGCCTTCATGGATGATATTTTTGGGTCTTGGGTTTGTTGCGTCCAGTGTTTTGACGCTTTTGTGGTCGATTTACATCGTTTTTGTCAAGCACGAAACGAATCCACCTTTGCTCAAAACGGCTTTGCCCACCGCAGCGATAGGCGCAATGTTGGTTGGGCTTTGGTTGCTGTATTGGAAAACGAAGTCGTAAACTTGATTTTGGAAGTTCTTAAAGGTTTACTTGCCCCGAATTACACGAATTTGCGCGAATTATTAGTGAAAATTCGTGTAATTCGAGGCAAAATGAATTGAATAATCTACTTATGGTATTTTTATCATCTCTTCAATAGCATGACGTAGGCTTTTCAATGCTTTATAAATATTAAAAATATCTTCTTGGTCTGCGACAAGGCTTTTCCCAAACGCATAATTTTTGCCCGTCAAAACCACAAATCGCCAATATTTGCCTACAATATATAACCCATAAATGGGTTTTCCATCTTGATTCAGCTCTTGGGCAACCAACATAGCAATCAAGAGTTGACCTCTTGGGTCTCCATTTGGGTCGGATTCTTTTTTATATTCATTTAAACAAAAATATGGCTTTTTCGGGCTGCGAAAACCTGTGGCAATAATGCCATCTACTTTGCCGACCAACTCGTAATCTCCAATCGTTGTGGATAAATCGCGTTCCAAAAAATAGCCAAATTTACGATTATCCATATCACTGAAAACAATGAGTGGACTAATGAATTTACTGGCTAATTCGACTTCATTCCAATCTTCGCCGCCAAATTGTTCATAATTCTGTTGGAATTTCAGCAAAGTTTTAGCTTCAAATTCGCTTACTTCATACTGAAATGAAACTAATTGTTTTAGTAATGGATGATTAAACGTTTGTTCTAATCCAAAAGCATCTTCTACTTTTTCAACCGTCCAATCTCTAAAATTTACTTTTTTCATAATATTTTATGGATTTTAAAAGTGAGATGCGCAAAGATAATACTTTTTTAATCGTTTTTAGCATGAAAATGACTCGTTTTTGTAATGGTTTGAAAGAAATTACTTACTATTTTGAAGACGATGTTTTATTACAAAATTAACGTATTTAATCCAAATTTGCCTGAATGATGCTGCATTCATTCGGGCAAGTCGGAAGTTTTTCACCAAATATTATATTGTTGAATGCGTTAAATCTTCAATAAGTCGTTGGAAAATGCCTAAAATTTGACCTACATCTTTCAAATAATAGGTTGTAATATCCGTATAGATTATTTTTTTTTCCATTTTTAAAAATTTCCAGTCATTGCCTGTGGTGACACAACCATAAATATAAGGTAAGCGATTGCCGTCTCGCTCATTGACGATTTGCGCTCCGAGCATTTGCGCGACACATTGCCCTGTACCACTCATCAAATTATCGTTTTCGCACTCCGCCAAACAAATAATGGGAATTTCAATTGTCGAAGAGCGAGGCATACCCGAAATGATAAAATCACATGCTCCATTCAAATCGTCACTTTTATCCGCCTCCAAATTTTCGCCGGAATAAACACTCACTCGCGCTCGGTGTTGATATGCAATTTCCATCATAATCGGCGCAACCACAAATTCAGAACGCGATTTTTCGTTATTCAGCCCCATCGTTTCTAAATTTCGTTCTAAGGTTTTTACCAGCAAATCGCTTGGTGTGATAGGAGCAATTCCAGTAGTGAAGTGGCTTTTATCTTCAATAAGCCCAAATTTTTTTTTGACTGCCCTAAGTGAATAGGAAGAATATCCTGCCATAATATGATAGTTAATTCGTAAATAATGCAAAGTTAATCTTTTTTTTTCAATTACAGCAATTTATTAGGCGAAGGAAGTGCCGTTGATTTTGTCTTTTGCCCCTTAGTACGGGACAAAAAAAGAATTTAGCTTTTGCCCCGAATAATTGGTTGACTTGTCATCGCATCCGACAAAATCCGATAGGTTGCCAACGTTTTTGCCTTAATTATAGTCCGCAAAGTAAGCAACGACCTCTGAACAAGGGCAGAACGAGAGAATCATGATTTAAAATAATCAACTCCCAAATTGCACTGCCAATAACCGTTGCGCGACTTGATGCAAAGTGGTTTGAACTCTGCGTGCTTGTTCCAACGATGGACGCTTCAAACCCGATAAATACTGGCGTAAAAGGGTCGGATTCATCCCGATTTCTTTTGCTACTGCACTGACATTCAATACTGAAAAGGTTTCTGGACTCAAAAGGGGTTGGCGCGGCAGAAATTCATTCGGCAGAGGCAGCCATACAGGAGGGATTTTTTCCAAAAATGTTACCATTTCTGCCATAATTGTATCACTCTCCAGTAGTTTAACTTCAAACCATCCCTCCAATTCGGGATGTGCAAAAACACTATATAAATCTATTTTCTGCAATTTCAACATTTGTAATCGGTTTGTTGAAATCGCAACAGTTACATAATTGGGTTCGTCGTCGATAGCGAGACAAAGATATAAACCACCAATTTTGTCCTTTGCCACAAATAATTGGGGGATATCGTGCCAAATCAACGTTTCTTGAACGGTTAATGCTATTTTCATATTTCAATCATTTTAAGGTTAAATAAATTAAAATATTGATTTTCAATTAATTATCAATGTGCGATAAGTTTAAAACTTGCCGCACATTGATTTCATAAATACTCTTAATTCAAAACCACCTCAATCCCTAAACTCACGCCTTCGGTCAATTCAATCGGCTGACTCGTCATCGCATCCGACAAAACCAAATCCGTTGCCAACGTTTCCGCCTTGATGTAGTCTGCAAAGTGCGTAACTGCGTCTTGAATCGCTTTATGACGCTCCAAAGTCACGGTTACGCGGTCTGTAACATTGAATGCACGTTCTTTTCGGATGTTTTGGATGCGATTGACCAAATCTCGCGCAGTGCCTTCCGCCAATAATTCGGCATCCAAGTTCAAATCCAATGCTAAGGTTAATTCGCCGTCGGTCGCGGATTGCCAGCCAGGGATGTCTTCGGAAGTAATTAAAAAATCATCCGTCGTGAAATCGAAGGGCGTTCCATTCAAAATCAATTGACATTTGCCCGTTTTTTCCAACGAATGGATGTCTTTTTGACTAAAAACGTCCAATTGCGCCCCTAATGCTTTCAAATTCGCGCCCAATCGCTTGCCTAATGATTTGAAATTCGGACGAATTTTCTTTTTAACCAAACCTTCCGTTCCGCGCACGTATTCCAATACTTTAACATTCGTTTCTGCCAAAATCAAATCTTTAATAGATTCGACTTCTTCGATGAACGATTCATCCAAAATCGGTAACAACGCTCTGCGTAATGGTTGACGAACTCGAATTTTTTCCTTTTTCCGCAACGACAAGATTAATCCAGAGATGCGTTGTGCGTAATTCATCCGTTTTTCTAAACTCGAATCCATATATTTGGTCTCAAAATCAGGAAAATCGGTTAAATGAACGGATTCATGTGTATCTTTTTGGGTTACATCATTCAAATTTTTGAACAACCAATCGGAAAAAAACGGCGCAATCGGTGCACTTAATCGCGCCACCGTCACCAAACATTCATATAAAGTTTGATATGCAGCGATTTTATCCTGTTCATATTCGCCTTTCCAAAAACGGCGGCGGCTCAACCGAACATACCAATTGCTCAAATGCTCATCTACAAATTGTTGGATTTTACGCGCTGCATTCGTGGGTTCATAATCCGCAAAATCTGCATGTACTTCTTGAATCAACGTATTTAATAATGAAATAATCCATCTATCCAATTCTGCGCGCTTGCTCAAAGCGATTCTACGTTCTAAATGCTTGAAATTATCCACATTTGCGTATAAAGCAAAAAAGGAATACGTATTGTACAACGTACCAAAAAATTTGCGTTGCACTTCCGTAATGCCTTCAATATCAAATTTCAAATTATCCCAAGGTTGTGCATTCGCAATCATGTACCAACGTGTTGCGTCTGCACCATATTTATCCAATGTTTCAAACGGATTCACGGTATTGCCCAAACTTTTCGACATTTTTTTGCCTTCTTTGTCCAAAACCAACCCGTTTGAAACCACATTTTTAAATGCAATCGAGTCAAAAGCCATCACCGCAATCGCGTGAAGCGTGAAAAACCAACCCCGCGTTTGGTCAACGCCTTCCGCAATGAAATCTGCGGGGAAATTTTGTTTGAATTTTTCCTTATTTTCAAACGGATAGTGCCATTGCGCATACGGCATCGCCCCAGAATCAAACCAAACATCTATCAAATCCAATTCTCGAAACATCGGTTCTCCATTTTCAGCAACCAATACAATTTCGTCAATGTACGGACGATGAAAATCTTTGGGCAATTCTTGCGATTTGTGCAAAATTTTATTCGCCTTCGTGACTTCTTTTTGCAAATCCGCCACTGAACCAATGCAAATTTCATGTTTTTTATCCTCCGTGCGCCAAATCGGTAGCGGAATGCCCCAATACCGCGAACGCGATAAATTCCAATCTTGCAAATTTTCCAACCATTGCCCAAAACGACCTGTGCCCGTCGCAGCAGGTTTCCAATGAATTGTTTTATTTAATTCCACCATTCGTTGTTTTGCCGCCGTGCTTTTGACGAACCACGAATCCAACGGATAGTACAAAACTGGCTTGCCCGTGCGCCAACAATGCGGATACGAGTGTTCATAACGCTCGACTTTGAATGCTTTATTGTCGGTTTTGAGCTTAATCGCAATTCTTTCATCCACCGTTAAGTAACGCTCGGTATGATTTTTTTCTAACCATGATTTCCTTTCGCTATCTGTAAGATATTGTTCCTTAACAGGTTCGCCCGCAAAATCGGTTACTTCTGCCACAAAACGACCGCGTCTGTCCACCAAAGGAGCTTCATCCCCATTTTCATCCGTGACCATGATAGACGCAATCCCATTTTCGCGGCAAACCCGAAAGTCATCCGCGCCAAATACCGATGCCGTATGCACAATGCCCGTACCATCCGAAGTCGTTACGAAATCGCCGATGATGATTTCAAATGCCTTGCCTTTCGGCGCGACATAAGGCAATAACTGATTGTATTTCAACCCTTTAAGGGCTGAACCAACCACTTCTCCAACGATTTTAAACGGAATATTTTTTGCACCTGCAACGTAATCTTCTAATTTCAAGCCATCATTTTTCTCCGAAAAATATTTTCTAAACAAATCTTTCGCTAATAAAACCGTCACAGGCAAAAAAGTATAAGGATTAAATGTCCGAACCAAAACATATTCAACCTTTTCCCCAACTGCCAAAGCACAGTTCGCAGGCAACGTCCAAGGGGTTGTCGTCCATGCCAAAACGGAAACAGGTGTATCCGTTTTAGCAAATAAAAATTCGCTCGCATCGTTGCGCACCAAATCAAATTGCGCAACAATCGAAGTATCTTTGATATTTTGGTAACAACCGGGCATATTCAACTCGTGCGTACTCAAACCCGTACCCGCCGCAGGAGAATAAGGCTGAATCGTATAGCCTTTATACAATAAATTTTTATCATACAAACGTTTCAACAACCACCAAACCGATTCAATATAATCATTTTGGTATGTAATATAAGGTTGCTCCAAATCGACCCAATAGCCCATTTGAACGGTAATTTTATCCCATTCATGCTTAAAACGCATGACCGTTTCTTTGCATGCTTTGTTGTAATCATCGACAGAAATCGTCTTGCCAATGTCTTCTTTGGTGATGCCGAGTTCTTTTTCGACACTGAGTTCAATGGGTAAACCATGCGTGTCCCAACCGCCTTTGCGTTCGACGCGATGACCATTCATGGTTTGAAAACGACAAAAAATGTCTTTCACCGTGCGCGCAATGACGTGATGAATCCCCGGTTTTCCATTCGCAGAAGGCGGTCCTTCGTAAAAAACAAATGATTTCCGATGTGCTCGTTGTTTGATACTCTTGTCAAACACGGCTTTTTCTTCCCAAAATTGTAAAATTTCACGGTCAATTTCGGGGAGATTGAGGTTTTTAAATGTTCTATATGACATATAATCAATTGATTTTCAATTATTTTTTAAAAATTTTCTTTAAATCTATTTTCAAATTCGGAAAAATAATAGATTCCATAACTTGTTGACTTGAAAAAATTTCTGGGCGACCATAAATACCACAAGTCCTGTCTAAATCAAAACGGATAACGGTTTCGTGTTCGGGTAGAAAAATCCAATATTCAGGAATTTCATTTTCTTCATATAATTTTTTCTTGTCATTCATTTCTTTCTTAGAATTGCCAGGCGATAGAATTTCAATAACCAAATCAGGCGAGCCAAGACAGCCTTTCTCTTCTATTTTAGTAGCATCGCAGACAATGCACAAATCGGGTTGAACTACGGTATAAATATTTTTACTGGAAGTGGATTGTTTGGAAGCATCCAATAATCGAACTTCGTAAGGCGCAATAAACACTTGACAAGACGTATTTTCAAATAAATTGTAAAAAATGCCTCCTAATCTAAAAGAAATTTGTTGGTGTTTGGTACCAGGAGCAGCCATTGGAAAGATAATGCCTCGAATTAACTCAACCGTTTCTTCCAATTGCCATTGTAAATAATCCGCGTAAGAATACATTTTTGACAAATCTAATTGCGATAAATGCGTGATTTTTTCCATTATTTGAAATTTTTAGGTTGAAAAATTAAAAAAATGCTCCGACTCGTTACAACCGAGTCGGAGCATTGCGTTTTTACCAGCAAAAGTCACCTCCTTCAACGGTTGTATCCGTGAACGATGTTAATAATGCTAATAATTATATGCTGATATTTTGTCATTTTTTTAATTTGAATTTCCAAGCGCAAATATAATGCCTTTCCAATTATTTTGTCCCGAATTACACGAATTTTCACAAAAAATTATCAAAAATTCACAAAAATTCGTGAAAAATTAGTGCAATTCGTGGCGAAACTAAAATTTCATCTGAATTGTTTTCTAATTGGTCTAAAAAAAAAATCAATTTGTTGCGATTGCTCGCTAAATGAACCAATTTTGAGCAAAAATAATCTAATATGCAAAAAATTTGGCTCATTATTCAACGCGAATTCATTACCCGTGTCACCAGTCGTGCCTTTATTTTGACGACTTTATTAGCCCCTTTGGGCATTCTGCTTTTTATGGGGATTGCGACTTTCATTTTTTCCTCCAAAGACGATAAAATTACCCGCGTCGCTGTCGTCGATGAAGGCAATATTTTACGCAAAACGGTTAAAGATGAAAGTAATTTATACTTTTTATTTCCAACAGAAGCCTTAGAAAACCTTAAAAATGCAACCATTGCGGATAAAAAAGGCAAAAAAACATATAATGGCGTATTGGTTATCCCAAAATTGAACGATTTGGCGGCAAATAAACACCAAATTATTTACTACTCGGATGAACAATTGGGTTTAGAACAGATGATGCGCATCAAACGAAAAATCGGCGATGGCATTCGCAATTTTAAAATTGATTCCCTTCATTTTGATAAAAAACAATTGGAAGCATTGGATACCGAGGTGTCGCTTTCCCCTAAAAATATCAAAAGTACTCAAAAAAAATCGGATTCGACAGCTATGGTCGGCGCAGGTTTAGGCTTTGGCTTGGGTTATATGCTATTAATCGTCATTTTGGGGTTCGGTACACAAGTCATGCGCGGGGTGATGGAAGAAAAAACAAGTCGTATCGTGGAAGTGATGATTTCCTCTGTTAAACCTTTTGAGTTGATGATGGGTAAAATTTTAGGCATCGGCGCGGCAGGTTTAGTCCAAATGGTCGTTTGGATGTCCATGAGTTTTGGCGTTTCGTTTTTAATGCCGTTGCTCGGGATTTCTTCGCCAATGCCTCACCCGAATTTACCCGAAGGCACGCAACACATAAATATGGAAGATACTTCGCTGCAAATTGGACAAATTATTACAGAATTAGGGAATATGAATTGGTGGTTCATCGTTCCGATGCTGATTTTTTACTTTTTTGCAGGATTTTTGTTATACGCTTCCATGTTTGCGGCGATTGGTTCGGCAGTTGGGGAC
Source organism: Bacteroidota bacterium (assembly GCA_039795795.1). Classification (GTDB taxonomy): domain Bacteria; phylum Bacteroidota; class Bacteroidia; order Chitinophagales; family Saprospiraceae; genus JAAFJT01. The sequence continues at coordinate 9,390 of JBDKKX010000010.1, forward strand.
GATTTAGGCGAGAGTCAAGCGATGACTTTTCCGATTATGTTGCCCTTAATGTTTGGTTTTTACGCGGCGATGCGGGCGGTCAGCGCGCCTGAAAGTAGTTTAGCCGTTTGGACATCGATATTTCCATTATTTGCACCGATTGTGATGCCTGCCCGATTAGCGTTTAATCCACCCGTCTGGCAAATTATTTTATCCGTAATTTCTTTAATGGGTACTGTATTGGCATTCACTTGGTTAGCAGGCAGAATTTACCGAATTGGGATTTTGATGTATGGAAAAAAAGTAACTTTTAAAGAGTTGGCTAAATGGATTTTTTACAAAAGTTAAACATATAGCTATGGATGGAAACACATAGGGACATAGAACACATAGATTTTTTAACACTTTCATTTTCAAGGAATTAAAAAATCTATGTGTCCTATGTCCCTATGTGTTAACGTGCAATTGCTTGAATTGCCGCCGCAGGCTGCACTAATTTACCTGTTTGCCGCGTATTTTTGGTCTCAATTCCCGTGTTTTTCAACAAAAAATACGCATCTTCCATCGTAAAATTGGGTTGAAATGCTTTCAAAACGCCTACAAGACCCGAAATATACGGAGTCGCCATCGAAGTGCCACTAAAAAAACCATATCGATTGTTCGGCAAAGTCGAATAAATATTCACGCCAGGAGCCGCCAAACCAAATTCGACGAACTCAACGCTGTTGGAAAAAGTCGCTTTTTCATTATTTTTATCCGTCGCAGACACCACAATGACCCCTTTGCAACTTGCAGGAACAGAATTTCGAGCGTCTGTATTTTCATTGCCAGCAGCGACAACTATAATCGCATTTCGATTTTTAGCATATGCAATCGCTTGATTAAAAGCACGTTGTTTCGTATCCGTTGAGCGTCCTCCCAAGGACATGGATAACACATCTGCCCCAGCATCCACCGCCCGAATCATGCCGCCAATCACAGATTCATCGCTACCACCATTCGGACCCAACACTTGAATACTCGTTACTTCCACAAAATCCCCTGCCGTTGCAAAAGAGGCGATACCAATCCCATTCGCCGTCGTTGCCGCCGCAATGCCCGCGCAATGCGTACCATGTTCCTGCAAATCTTGGTCAGCATTCGGGTCGATGGAAACATAATTTGATTTTAAATCTTCATGTGTTGCGTCAACGCCCGTGTCCAAAATGGCAATCCTCGCTTTTTTGACAGGTTTTATCGTGGAAGACTTGATGAAATTAAAATATTCATTAAATTGTCCTGCTTCAAAAGCCCAAACATTATTCAACATCGGGTCATTGACAGGATAATCCGTTGCAGGAAAAATAGGATTGGTAACTGGCAAAAGAGGTTCATTTTCAAACAAATTATTGATTTCTAAATCATCTATCAAACCGCTTTGGTTTAAAATATGGATAATTTTATCCCCTTGATAATACAAATTGTCTGGAATATCCAAGACATAATATTCATCCAAATCTGTTGTTTCTGGATACAAAATGTTTGGAAATGCCAATCGGATTTTGACCTCATAAGGTGCCAATAGCTTCAAAATATTGGGCAAATCATCGTGCTTTTTGATGTCAAATAAGATTTCACCTGTTTTGGAAGCATGGATAAACAATGGATTCGGCTTTAAACGATGCTTGCTATAAAAAAAAGTGGCAATTAAAACAATCGGCAATAACCATCCCGGTTGTTTCAAACGCAATAAAATAGCTGTCAAAACCGTCACAATCGCAAAATCTTTCGGAATAATCCAAAACATTTTGTCTTTAATAGGCGTGTCATCCAAGTATAAAACGGCGATATATATCGCAGCCCCCGCTAATAAAAATAGCGCGGGATATTTTTTACCCCAACTATTTTTGTCCGCAACGAAATGAAAAATTACGGCAATCAGCAGGGTCGCTAACGCGATGGGATACAATAGTGGGTGCATCATATTTGATTTTTGATTAAAATGAAAATTGCGTCAAGGTCGAAAACTGACGCAATTTACAATTAATTTTTAAGCAATGTGCAATCCATTTGTAACGGGGCGTTCGGGCTGCAATAAAGTGATTTCGCCGTCCGCACCGACGCAACCGAGTACCAAACATTCACTAAAAAAGTTAGCAATTTGTTTGGGTGGAAAATTAATGACAGCAACGATTTGTCTGCCAATCAATTCATCTGCCGCATATAATTTTGTAATTTGCGCAGAAGAACGTTTAATACCCTGTGCGCCAAAATCAATGGTCAATTGATAAGCAGATTTTCTTGCTTTGGCAAAAGGCTGAACCTGCGTAATCGTGCCCACTGCGATTTCGACTTTCTCAAAATCTGCCCAAGTAATCAATGGTTTCATAAATAACCTTCAAATAATTTAGAAAATAATTTTATACATTCAAATTGAATCTTATTCAATTGAGATTTAGGGACAAAGGTTTATAAAATACAAGATTTTACATACATCTAACACTACTTTTTTGGCATTTTTTTCGGGGCATCGTATTCTTGCAATTTAAAACCACTCATTAACGCAAACTAAATCATCCCATGTTCTCGAAAATACAAAAAAAACTCCTTTATGGGTTGCGTTATCCTGCGACCACCGTTGAAAAAAGCAGAGAACTCTTTGATTTTAGGACTGATATTTTGCTTCGCACTTTTATTATGCTACTAATCCCTTTTCTCAATAGAAAATTTGGTGCTGGGATATTAGACCATCCTTTTGTGCGAGATTTGTTAATCATTGTTCAAGTAATGCTGTTTTTTGCTTCTTATAAAATAAATTACATTCAAAATAATATAAATAAAATTGTATATGTATTAAATATTGCGTTTGTATTGATGATAGAACATGCCTTATATTTAAAAGCATTTGCAATAGAGGGCATGGTAACAACGTTAATGGCTATTTTTAGCTTGGGAGGGGTTTTGAAACAGAAAAAGCATTTGATTACATACTATTTATTTTCATTTTTTAGCTTCACTCTTTTTATATTCTTTTGCCCAAATCCAGAAATGGGAAAATTATATGCTGTAAGTATGACTTTTATAAGTGTATTATTGGGTATTTATCTTTTTGGAATCAATATGAATGCGATGCAAGCGGCTTCTGAAAGCAAAGAATGGTTTCGCAATTTGTTTGAACATTCCCCTGTGAGCATTGCATTAGTGGGTTCAAATATTAAAGTTTTTAAAATTAATGAGCATTTTCGGACGATTTTGGGGTATTCGGAAAGTGAAATTATGGCAACTGGTTTAGATCCAATTATTCATCCAGACGATAGAGTTGCAGATAATATTTTATATGATGCGCTTTTTACAACGCCAAACGGGGCGTATAAAACAGAAATGCGTTTGCAAAACAAAAATGGAGATACAGTTTGGATGCGCGTTTCCATTGCTGCGACACATTTCACTTCCTCGGCGATTCCTCAATCTAAGCGATTTGCGATTGCTGTTTTTGATGATATTACAGAAAAAAAACGAGCAGAATTATTGTTGAGTGAACATACTGCTCAGATTTTACAACAAAATAAGGCTTTAGAAGAGTTTAGCTACGTTATTTCGCACGATTTGCAAGAGCCTTTGCGGATGATTACGAGCTTTTCGCAAATCATTCAACGACGGTATTTGTCCAAAATGAATAATCCAGATATAGACCGAGATTTCAATTTTGTGATTGATGGCGCGAAACGGATGAGCAAATTAATTAAAGACATGTTAGAATATTCGCGTTGGAGTTCGCAACATTTTCCTGTCGAAAAGGTGGATACACAAGAAGTTATATCAGAAGTATTACAAAATTTAACCATTTCAATTGGTCAAGCCAATGCGGAGATTATTGTGGGTGATTTTCCGAATTTGATAGCCAATCGGTTAGTAATTTCGCAGGTTTTTCAGAATTTGATTGGTAATAGCATCAATTATCGGCATCCTGACCGAAAACCAAAGATTCAAGTCGGGTTCACGTATCAACTTGAAGAAAAAAAATGGCTTTGTTCGGTTTGTGATAATGGTAGGGGGTTCGACGAAAAACAAAAAGAACGGATTTTTGGCATTTTTCAACGATTGCACACGGATAAAAAAGGAACTGGAATGGGTTTGGCGATTTGCAAACGCATTATTGAGAAGCAAGGCGGCAAAATTTGGGCGGAAGGCGTTCCCGATGAAGGGGCTACTTTTTTGTTTACGGTCTGAAAAAGGGGAATAAATAATATTTTCTCATGGACGAATAACATTTTCTTTCAAAATAAAATTTTGCCGATTTTGGCATTGAAATTTAAAAAAATATTTCTATCCAATATTTTTTTAAAATTTTATTTGGCATTTTTTTGTAAATTACAATGCTTGAAAAAAAGTGTAATAATAAAGCATTTTTGAGAAATTTTATTTGGCAAAATCTTCAAAAAAGCCGTTCAGTAAACGGCTTTTTTGAGTAAAATTTAAAATTTAATTTTTTAAAATTGATTTATTCGATTTTATATTTTGTCAAAAATATAGCCCATACGCCTTTACTTTCGGACCAATTTGCAGGGTTGGCATTGGCACTTTCACATAATTGATGGTATGAACCACTGCTTTCCAGAATTTTTTCTTGGGTTTAAACAGCTTTTCCAAATTTATATCGGGCGCAACATAAAATTCCCAACGACCACCTTCGCCTAATCCATTCCGATTCCAAGTCTCCGCTTCCAACCCAAAACCAACCGCAAGATTCAACCAATCGGGTACCCAATCTATTTTTTCGCGGGTCAAATAACGCAAACTTGTTGATACCCAATAGGTTTGATTCAAATAATCATCAGGGTCAAAGGCTTTGTGTGCCCAACCTCTATCATCAAAATATTTGGTGCTGTACTGCCAATAACTCATTTTGAAATCCGTCTGCCGCAAAAATTCGGAATGTCGCCGACCCACATATAGGAGTCCACCCAAACTGCCCGCCGTCACGTCGCCCAAGCTAAATCCCCAATTCGGAGCCAAGCCATCTTTCACTTCAATCGCCATTTGAATACCCGCAGCCATCCCGAAAGCATACCAAGCAGATTCGTTTTCGTTGAAAGTCAATGTTTTAAATATGCTATTATAAAAATCAGATGCCCAAACCCCACCCATAAAATGTCCTAATTTATCGACATTATTGGCATATTTGTAATCTCGATTCCAATCAAAATGAAATTTAGTAGGTTTATCGCCCCACCAAAGGCTTTTCATCAAAAAGTAGGTACTCGTGCCGATGACAGCCGCACTCGTGCCGATGACAACAGGTGCATATTTGCGTTTTTTAAATTGGTCTAAAAAACAGGGGGCAACAGTATCTGGAAGCAAGTTTTGAGCAGGTTCATATTGTTTTAATTGATAAATTGTGGGCAATTTCGAGTATGAATTCAGGGTAAAGGATTGCCCAGAAAGCCATGTAGGAAGGATAATAGACAGACATCCTGTCAGGAATTGCTTCATTGTTGTTCAATGATTTGTATTAAAAAAATAAGTTTATAAAATAATTGTATTTATTATATTGAGTTTGAACATCAATTTATAGACTTTTAAATACTTAAAAACGCCAAAATGTGACGAGATAACTGCGATTTGAAAATTTTTAAAGAAATGTTCCACAAATATTTATAAAACTTAGCGTAATTTCGCCCCAATTATAAAAAAAAACTTCCTAATTTGGACTTTGGGCATTTTAGGCGACCTCATATTTTATCGAAACACATAAGAAATTTGTTTTCACAAAAAACAAAGTCAAATAAAAGTTAATGCTTAAAACAATAAAATTCATACTCTTAAATGCAGCAGGAAGCAGAAGATTTACACGGTCAACACACCATTGTCAACAATAATGGAAGCGCGGAACAATCGGATGATCTGTTCGAGCATCATCGCATTGTGACGGATAAAGGGCAGTCGCAGTATCGCATTGATAAGTTTCTAATGGATAGAATCGGGCAGGTGTCTCGCAATAAAATTCAAAATGCGATTCGGGCAGGTGCGGTACTGGTGGATGGATTAGAAATAAAACCGAATTATAAAATTCGTCCAAATCAAACGATTACGATAACGCTTGCGCATCCGCCTGCAAGTGATTATATCGAGCCTCAGAAGATGGATTTGGATATTGTGTATGAAGATGAGGATGTAATGGTTGTAAATAAACGTCCGGGTGTGGTGGTACATCCTGGGTTGGGCAACCCTGACCAAACCCTTTTGAATGGTTTAACTTACTATTTTCGGGAAAAATATGGGGAAGTGGCACCAGATAGTGATGAAAATCGTCCGTTTTTGGTGCATCGAATTGACAAAGACACGAGTGGTTTGTTGCTTGTTGCCAAAAATGAATATGCTATGTCGCGTTTGGCGAAACAATTTTTTGACCATAGTATTCAAAGAACTTATCATGCGTTGGTTTGGGGGCAGCCGAATGAATTGGCTGGGACTATTAATGTAAATGTTGGGCGTGACCCGAGTGAACGGTTGTTGATTAAGGCTTTTCCAGAAGGGGACGAGGGTAAAGTGGCGATTACGCATTATCGGGTGTTGGAACCGATGTATTATGTGAGTTTGGTGGAGTGCAATTTGGAAACGGGGCGGACGCATCAAATTCGGGTTCACATGAAACATTTAGGACATCCGTTGTTTATGGATGGACGTTATGGGGGCGATGAAATTTTGAAAGGGACTGTTTTTACGAAGTATAAACAATTTGTACTCAATTGTTTCCGCATGATTCCGCGTCAAGCATTACATGCGAAGACGTTGGGATTTGTGCATCCGACGACGAAAGAAAAAATGTTTTTTGATTCGGAATTGCCCGCAGATTTTGCAGGCGTTTTGAAAAAATGGAGAGATTATTTAGAATATCGAAAGCAATTATTGTAAATAATTAGAATATAATTGGAACGCAGAGGACACGGATTGGGCGGATTTACACAGATTTTTTTATTTATAAGTGCTTGGACAAATTAAAATAATACAAACTAAGATGATTTAAAATATTGATTATCAAATAGTTATAACTTGACGCAAGTTTCAAACTTGCGTCAAGTTGTGCGTTTAATTTTGTCTAATGACTTACTTGTTTTTAAGTATAAATAAAAAAATCTGTGTAAATCCGCCTAATCTGTGTCCTCTGTGTTCCAATTCCCCTTAATTTTAAAATATGGTTAATCATTCAGAAGCCATTCAAATTACAAAAGAATGGATACAACAATTTGTTATTGGTTTGAATCTCTGTCCGTTTGCCAAACACCCGTTTCATGCAGACACGATTCGTTATACCGTTTTTGAAGGGAATGACCTCGAATCGTTTTTAAAAACGATTATGGCAGAATTGGAATTTTTAAATAGCACAGAATCAACGGTTTGCGAAACCAGTTTGTTGATTCATCCAGAAATGTTTAATGATTTTTCGGAATATTGGAATTTTCAAGAAGTGATGGATGACATTTTGGAAGAAGCGGAATTGGATGGTGTTTTTCAAGTAGCGACTTTTCATCCCGATTATCAGTTTGAAGACACGCGCAAAGCGGCTCCTGAAAATTATACCAATCGTTCTCCCTTTCCAATGTTGCACTTTTTGCGGGAAGATTCTGTCAGTAAGGCGGTGGATACTTATCCGAATGTGGATGATATTCCAATACATAACATTCGCAAAATGAAGCACTTAGGTCTTTTAAAAATTAAAACGATGTTGCATGAAATTACAAGAAAGAATTGACGCATTAGCATATTTAGGTCATTATTTATCCCAAAAAGCGGATGAACGGTTATTGGCAGTGATGCGCCGAAGCCAAGCAGATAACGCTTGGTTTACGCCCGAAAGTATTCAAGCGGCTTTGAATGCGGTTCGGGATTCGTTTTTGGATAAATCTAAATTATTGGCTTGGTCAAATGCGTATTCCATTGATAATCAATTAAATACGCCTTCTAAAACCGTTGGATTGGTTTTAGCGGGCAATATTCCATTGGTTGGGTTTCAAGATATTGTTTGTGTTTTTGTCGCGGGGTTTCGGGCTAAAATAAAGTTATCTGAAAAAGACAAATATTTATTGCCTTATTTGCTGCGCGTGATGCAGGAAAAATATCCGCAGACCGCCGCGTATTTTGAAGTGACAGAAGGTTATTTGCCCCCTTTCGACATTGTGATTGCGACGGGTAGCAATAATTCTGCTCGCTATTTTGAATCGTATTTTGGCAAATATCCAAATATTATTCGTCGAAATCGGAATGCAATTGCCATTTTGACGGGTCAAGAATCGGAAAATGATTTAAAACATTTAGGGAAGGATGTTTTTCAATATTATGGTTTGGGTTGTCGGAATGTTTCCAAATTATATTTGCCGCGTCATTATGATTTTGTGCCTTTGTTGACGGCTTTGCACGAACATAATTCTGTTGTTTTGAATCATAAGTATAAAAATAATTTTGACCATAATTATTCGTTATTGATTTTGAATCGGGTGGATTATAAAGCCAATGGTTGTATCTTAATGTCTGAAAATCAAGGGATTGCGTCACCGATTGCGTGTTTGTATTACGAATATTACGATGATTTTGAAACCTTGGAAAAGCAGCTCGAAACGCGTCGAGCAGAGATTCAATTAGCCATTTCAAAACAAAAAGTCGCTTCGTTACCGACTTTTGATTTTGGTGCGGCGCAAGTTCCGACGTTATGGGATTACGCAGATGGCGTAGATGTGATGGATTTTTTGACATCTTTTCAAAAAAAGCATGACTAAACAGGAAAAAGCAGCTAAAATTACTGCCATTTTGGAGGATTTATATCCCGAAACACCGATTCCCTTGGTGCATCAAGACCCTTATACGTTGTTAATAGCCGTTTTGCTGTCTGCGCAATGTACGGATGTGCGCGTCAATCAAGTGACTCCATTTTTATTTGCGAAAGCGAATTGTCCGCAAGATATGATAAAATTATCTGTTGCGGAGATTAAGGAAATCATTCGTCCTTGTGGTTTGTCGCCTCGAAAATCTCAAGCCATTTATGATTTGTCCCACATTTTAATTGATAAACACGGTGGAAATGTGCCTGATTCGTTTGAAGATTTGGAAAAATTGCCTTGTGTAGGACATAAAACAGCTTCTGTGGTCATGTCGCAAGCGTTTGGCGTGCCTGCGTTTCCTGTGGATACGCACATCCATCGGTTGGCGCAAAGATGGGGTTTGGCAAGTGGGAAAAACGTGGAAGATACGGAAAAATGTTTAAAAGAGGTGTTTCCAAGAGACAAATGGAATCAATTGCATCTGCAAATCATCTATTTCGGAAGGCAATATTGCCCTGCACGCGGACATAAAGTTGAAAATTGTCCCATTTGTGTAATGATGAATGATGAATGATGAATGATGAATGATGAATGATGAATGATGAATGATGAATGATAAATGATAAATGATAAATGATGAATGATGAATGATGAATTTATTATTCATCATTCATCATTCATCATTTATCATTCATCATTCCTTTTTTACGTATCTTTGTGACGCTAAAAAAAAATTGATACTATGCCGCTTGACCAAATTGAGTTAGACGAAAAATACGAAGTCAAGAAAGAAGCTGAAATGAGCTTTTGGGAACATATTGAAGTGTTGCGTTGGCACTTGATTCGTTCTATTGTCGTATTTATTATTTTGACATTGGTTGTTTTTGCCAATAAAGATTTTGTTTTTAACCAAATCATCTACGGACCGAAACAAAGTAGTTTCATTACTTTCAAAGTAATGTGTCGTTTGGGCGAATGGCTGCACATGCCAAGCCTCTGTTACACGCCAAAAGAATGGAAAACCGTGACGATTGCGCTGAGTGAAGCCTTTTTCGTACACATGCAAGTTTCTATTGTTATTGGATTTATATTGTCTTTTCCATATATTTTTTGGGAATTTTGGCGATTTATTAAACCCGGATTGTTTCATGCGGAGGTGAAAGCGGCTCGGGGTTTTGTGGGCATTTGCACCTTTTTGTTTATGCTTGGGGTGCTTTTTGGATATTTTGTGGTTTCGCCGTTTGCGGTTTCGTTCTTGGCGACTTATGATTTGCCTGATAATCAAGCCATGAATTCATTGGGTTCTTATATTGATTTTATCTCGATGTTGACGTTGCCTTTGGGTGTCATCTTTGAATTGCCTGTTGTGATTTACTTTTTATCCAAGATTGGCATTGTTACACCGACTTTTTTGCGCGCTTATCGGCGACATACGGTGGTTATTATCTTGATTGTGGCGGGTATCATCACGCCTTCGCCTGATATTTTTTCGCAATTGATGGTGGCTGTGCCGCTTTATGGATTGTATGAAATCAGTATTCTCGTTTCTGCGCGAGTGGTGAAAAAACGAATGGCATTAGAGCCTTTGAATTAGGATTAAATGGGATTTTTTGGGGATTAAATGGGATTGATTTTTAGGATTATTAGGATTTTAGCTCGTATCCCAAATCCTAATAATCCTAAAAATCAATCCCATTTAATCCCAAAAAATCCCATTTAATCCTAATTCAAAAGCGTTCTCTTTCGTTGTTGCCAAGCCACAATACTTGCAATCACTAACAACAATGCCCATTCATGCGGCTCAGGAACAGCACCTTTATTGCCAAGACCTGCATTCCCAAGAGATTTTTTATTTTCTGAAATGCCCATTCTATCATAATCCGCTTTGCTTTCCAACACGACCAAACTGGATATGGGCGAAACAATATATGCCTCTTCCGCTTTCCGAACCAATTTTGTTTCCACTTTTTGCTTATCAAAAAAATCTTTGCCCATCATTCGCATCAAATCGTTATACGCATAAAGTCGCATGACATGGTCTGTCGCTTTATCTTCCACTTTATTGGTATCCGAAATCGTGCGCGTAATGCTCACACCCGCTTCTGGAATCACCATCCGATTTTCATTTTCGTCCAAAATCGGAAACGTTTTATGGTTAGCAATTTGTTTTAAATCGTTGAGATTGCCAGACGCGTATTGCACTAAACGAACGGCGCGCAGCGATTGCCAATAAGTCGATTTCTCGTCGGATAGGTCGAAAACCCGAATTTGAGGGTTATTTTCTTTGAAAAACTGCTTGGTTTTTGCTGAAAATGGACTATTGGCTTCCAAATCTGAAATAAAAGGCGTTTTTTGACCCGTTTTCGTGATTACCAACGTTTGTCCAGCAGGTTTTAAATGATATAATGGCAACATATTGAAATACAATTTTCGCAATGCTCCTACCCCATCGACGGAACGAATCCGCCTTTTCTCAGGCATAAAAGCGACGATTTCGCGGTCTTTGAACAGATTCAATACTTTTTCTATTTCAGCACTCGACCATTCATTCGTCACATCTAATACAATTTCTTGCGGATTAAAGGCTTCCATTGCTGGCTTCCAACGTTCCATTCGATAGTTATTCCCTTGAAAATCAAAGGTTTGTGTCGAAATAGGCGGTGCTTCCATATCCAAAGACCAATCGGGTAAGTACGCTCCAGAATAAGTATTATCATTCGTCAATAATAATTTTTGAGTCGGTGCCAAAAGCAACGATTGCTTACCCCCACCCGCAAAACGAATGGCAATTTTTTCATACGCTTCCGATAAATCGGGACCTTCCATCCAAATGCTTTTCAAAGACAATTTATCTCCTTTTTCCGTCAACGGAATCGTGCAACCCATTTTAAAAACCCTATCTTCATTTGCTGTACACGGAAAAACTGTTACCGTAACGCGGTTGCCTTCTTGCCAGTGCATCAACGCAGGGTCTCTTCGCTCGCGCCCGACGACTTGCGTATAGGCACTATCCGCTTTACCGCGTGTCGTGAGCCGCGATTTTTCTTCTAAACCATTGATCCACAAGGATAACGAAGTCATCACAGAACCTTCGGGCAAGTGAAAAGTATAAACGGCTTCTTGTTGGTTGTCCCCCCACAACCAGCCCTCTCGATTATCTTGATAATGAATCGTCATTGTTTTTTCAATATAAGCCAATCGGTGGGCTGCATGAATTTCAGCGTTGGTTGAAATCGTTTTGGTATGCAAATGAGTGCCCGACCAAAGCCGACGATGGGTATTATGACGGGCATCATATTTAGATTCTAATAAATGTACTACGGTCTCATTATCAAGGCTTATCTCACCCAAAGATGCCATTGCGATAAGGGCAAATGGATTGTGATACTTGCGCATATTATTTCCAAAATTTAAACCCGCCGTCCAATCTGGACGTTGCGAGATAGCTGGACTGGTCAAAATCGTTTCGGTCAAAATATCATTCGGCAAGGTTTGGCTTAATACGACCCATTGAGGCAAATCTTTATGCGTTTCATGTAGATAATAATTGGTTTTCGACGCTTTGATAACGTTTTGGACGCTATTCCAACGCAATAAATATAGGCTTAACGCTAATATTGGCATTAAAAAGCCCATAACGACGCTCTTTTTATAACGATTATTATCCCAATTTTTGCGAATATGTTTTGTCAAGGTTATCAGCCAAAACAGAGGTACGAGTGCATGTATGGAAAGTCCCAGTACGACGAGTAATGGGATGGCATAAATTTGTAAAGGACCGATGAAACCAATCAAATACAAGGACATGAGCCAAGAAGTGCCTTGCACGAACCCTAAAATGGATTGCCCCCAAGCTGGCAAACGGTCGTAATATGGAAAAAGGAGCAATGCCGCCATCATTAAAAAAACGGTTACATTCATCCAAATTGGAAAAGGCGCGAACACTTGCATATCAACATTCAAGCATAATGCGCTAAATGTCAATATAATAACGTTTTGAATCCAAAGCCTGTGGTCTGAAACAGCGATTTTGCTGGGGCGAATTCCAGATATTACCAACGTGCAAAAGCAAAAAAATAAGAAACAAATGTAATTGATTCCAAATGGGGTCGATAAAAAATCGGAACGGGATTTTTGAGCACCCAGCCCGCAGCAAAGCGCGGAAAGGACGATAATTGCCCAGCCCATTTGGTAAAGGATAACATTACGAGTAGGTGCGGGTGTTGCTGTTTCTAATGAATTATCAATCGTTTGCATCGGCAAATAAATTTTTATTAAAAAGAACTTTGAAATGCAAAGTTATAATAAAAGAGTCATTTGTGCAACTTTTAATGTACTTTTTTTGAAATTTTTAATGGGAGGTTGATTTTTTAGGTTACACTTTTGGATACATTGGGATACGAATGGGAACACGGAGGACGCGGATTAGACGGATTTGCACGGATTTTTTCTTGTCCTTCCGTAGGAAACTTAGTTTCCTACGGAAGGACAAGAAAAAATCCGTACCAATCCGTCTAATCCGTAAAATCCGTACATCCATTCGTATCCCAATTTTTTTGTCTCGTACGAAACAAATATTTCCAAATTTAAAATACTATTTTAAAAAATTTAAAAATAAAATTCTGATAACAAGGTAATTTCAAGAAACACCCTATCTTTGCAACGCAAAACGACCTCTCGATGATTTTATCCAATCGAAAGGTCGTTTTTTTATAAAACATTGACTATCAACGTTCTTAGCCTTATTACACCCCGTTCTACTGCTCAAACAGTTGCAGCCGACCTGAATATCGTTCTTCATAAAGCATCGTGACGGGTCGGTGACGGAGGTAATTCAGCAGGAAGCATTTATGTATTGTAAATTTTATAAACATATTCTGCTCTATTTGCTAAAATCATCCGTTGATTGATAGAACCTTTATCTGTAATCTCGCCTTTATCACTCGACAATTCAAAATCGGCAAAAATGGCTTTTTTTATCAAAGTCGAACTGCCTGTACTCGTTTTTGCCAGATTCGCCAAAGTTTCTTTCATTTTTTCCAACAGAATGGGTTGATTTACAATGGTTTTCAAATCAGCATCCTCGTTCAAACCCGTTAACTTTTTACAATAATTCAAATCTGGAAAAATAATCGCGCCCAAAAAAGATTTATCATGCCCCGTTATCACGGCATCTTGAATCAAACCATTGCCCGCCGCAATCAATTTCGCTCGCAAAACCCCAACGCTGACCCAAGTACCTGTATCCAATTTGAAATCTTCCGCAATCCGACCATCAAAAATCATCCCTTCATTTGGATTATCGGGATTCAACATTTTCAACGCATCGCCCGTCAAATAGTAGCCTTCTTCATCAAATGCTTTGGCAGTCGCTTCCGCATTGCGCCAATAACCTTTCATAACATTGCTCCCCCGAAAACGGGCTTCCATTTTACCCCCATTTGGCACTAATTTCACTTCCAAACCCGGTACAGGCGTGCCAATCATCCCCGCACGACTGCCCAAAGCCGTGTTAAACGTACACGCAGGACTCGTTTCCGTCATGCCCAAACCCGACGAAATCATCAATCGTTTACCCGTCGTTTCGTAAGCCAATTGTTCCAAACCGTCCCAAACATGTTGAGAAATACTCGCCCCAGCATAAAAAAACATTTTTAATTCGCTAAAAAAATGTTTACACAAAATTTTATCTTCTTTCAAGCGCGGAATTAATTCTTCAAAACCTTTGGGCACATTGAAATAAACCGTTGGCGCAATTTCCCGAAGATTTTGCAGCGTCGTTTCAATCCCTTTTGGAGTCGGATTACCCCCATCAATATATAATGACCCACCATTATAAACCGTCATGCCCAAATTGTGATTTCCACCAAAAGTATGATTCCAAGGCAGCCAATCCACTATCCTCAATCCCTCCTTTGCGATAAAGGCAAAAGTTTGAGTCACTTGTTGGGAATTCGTGGTGATATTGCCATGCGTATTCATCACCCCTTTGGGCAAACCCGTCGAACCCGATGTAAATAAAATTTTAGCCACCGTATCGGGCTGGATTTTTTCAAAGGCTTGGTCAACAGCTTCCGTTGGAATCGTATTTAAAATAGATTCAAAACTCGTTGATTGACAATCTTTTACAGCAACAACTGCCACATTCGGTGCAACCGTTTGAATGGCTTTTTGATACAATTTGCCATTTTGAACAAATATCAATCCGGGCGTAAGCAAATTTATCGCATGTTTTAACTTGGCATAATCCGTCGAACGCAACGCATACGCAGGTGCAAGCGGCGTGTACGGCACACCAATATGATATGCTGCCAAAGCCATCAACGCATGTTCCACACTGTTTTCGGACAAAACCACCAAAGGTCTTTCCCCCGAAACCTCCGTTTGCAACAAATATTGAGCAATACACTTCACTTTTTGCAACGTTTCAGCATAAGTCACGGATTGCCAAACCCCTTTTTCATCTTTTTGAGCGATGAAAACCGCATTCGGCGTTTTCTCCGCCCAATGAATCAAACGTTCCGTCAACCGATGTGGGCAATTTTGAAGCGGCACCGCAGATTTCAACACAATGACCCCTTCCGAATTCACTTCTTTTTGAATGTCAATTGGAATGGTGTCTATTTCTAAAAATGGTGTATTTTTTAAATTCATATTTTTAATTTCAAAAAGAGATTATTCACCCACTTTTTTAGCGCGCCCTTCCAAAAAATCATTCAAACGCGATTTGGCTTCAGGCGCGTCTTGCGCAATCGCCGAAATCAACGATTCCATCATCAAACCACTGTCT
>JBDKKX010000011.1:0-24152 GCA_039795795.1 Bacteroidota bacterium
TCTCCGTCTTGTCAAAGAACTTTTTGTCTCTAAAAATAAATTATTATTTTATTTAATATAAATTTATTTTTCAACTTTTTTCCTTTTCCTCTTGTTTTTTATCACAGTTCATCCATTCGTATCCCAACCGAATCATATTGGGTCTAAAAATTAAATTTTACCATTTCGAGACCTTTTCTTGATTTCCTTATTCAAAATGCAATTACACATTCGGATAATTCATCAAATCACGCAAAACCACCGATGCACAAACGCTTCCAAACGTCGCAGGCAAATACGAAATCGTCCCATAAGCTGATTTTTTAAAATTCGAGCCGTCTGTCAACATCAAGGATTCTTTGATAACAGGTTCATCTGAAAACACGGTTTTCAATCCTTTACGAATATCATGTTTTTTTAATCTTTTGCGCACCTGCAAAGCAAATTTGCAAATCCGCGTTTGACTCACATCGGCTACTTGAATTCGAGTCGGGTCGATTTTCCCGCCCGCGCCCATCGAACTGACGATTTTTAACCCACGTTTATACGCCGCCGCTATCAAATACAACTTGGGCGTAAGGCTGTCAATCGCATCCACCACATAATCGTACTCATTTTCGCACAATTTTTCTGCTTCATCGGGGGTCAAAAACGATTTTAAAACAATTAATTGTATCTCTGGATTGATTGCGGTCAATCGTTCCGCCATCAAATCGGCTTTTGACATGCCATGCGTCGTTGCCAAAGCAGGCAATTGACGGTTTCGATTGGACGGATCCACCACATCGCCATCCACAATCGTCATGCGCCCGACTCCCGCCCGCGCAATAAATTCTGCCGCAAACGACCCTACGCCGCCTAAACCCACCACCAAAACATGTGCATTTTGCAATTTTTGCACATTTTCCGCGCCGACTAATAAGGTCGTCCTGCCCAACCAAGCTAAATCTGCCATATTTTAAAAATCTACTTTGTCAGAAAAAATACAAATTTCGATATTTTTTGTAATTTTGAACGATTAATTTTGAAATGCTGGAATTAGGATTAAATGGGATTTTTTGGGATTAAATGGGATTGATTTTTAGGATTCGCAGGATTTCAATTCTAAAAATCCTATAAGATTGATTTTTAGAATTCGTAAGATTGAAATCCTAAAAATCCTAAAAATCAATCCCATTTAATCCAAAAAAAATCCCATTTAATCCTAATTCCAATGCCACCATTAAATTAGATAACTACATCTTAAATCAAACCAATTTATATGAGAAATGATTTTATTTATTTTGCATTGATTTCCAGCATTTTGACAGCAGTTATTGGTTATTTTTGGTGGACTCCAATGTGGTGGTTTTTTGCGTTTTTAATCCCGATTATTGTGTGGGGGATTTACGACATGACGCAAAAAACACATGCAATTGTCCGCAATTTCCCAATTATGGGGCGGCTCCGATATATGATGGAGTGGTTGCGCCCTAAAATTTATCAATATTTCGTCGAAAGCGACATTGACGGCAGACCTTTCAACCGCAATCAACGCAGTATTGCTTATCAACGCGCTAAAAAAGAATTGGATACGACTCCGTTTGGAACGCAATTGGATGTCTATGAAGTGGGTTACGAGTGGATGAACCATTCGATTTCTGCCAAAGGCATTAAAGATTTGAATGATAATCCACGTATTATTGTGGGAAATGCTGCTTGTGCCAAACCTTATTCGGCGAGTTTGTATAATGTATCTGCGATGAGTTTTGGTTCGTTGAGTACGAATGCCGTTTTAGCACTGAACGGCGGGGCGAAAATCGGCAGTTTTGCGCACAACACGGGGGAAGGTGGGTTGAGCAAACACCATTTACAGGAAGGTGGTGATATTATTTTCCAATTTGGGACAGGTTATTTTGGTTGCCGAACGCCTGAAGGCGTGTTTTCGGATGAGGCTTTTGTCGAAACGGTGTCGCATGATGCGATTAAAATGATTGAATTAAAACTTTCGCAAGGGGCAAAACCAGGTCATGGCGGCATTTTGCCCGCTAAAAAAAATACGCCTGAAATCGCTGCTATCCGAAAAATTGTTGCGGGAACGGATGTTTTATCGCCGCCATATCACTCCGCATTTAAAACGCCTGTTGAATTATGTCAATTTATGGGTCGAATGCGCAAGTTAAGCGGGGGCAAACCTGTAGGTTTTAAACTTTGTGTGGGACATAAAAGTGAATTTTTAGCACTTTGTAAAGCAATGGTTTTGACCAAAATATATCCAGATTTTATTACGATTGACGGCGGAGAAGGCGGAACAGGTGCTGCGCCATTAGAGTTTTCAGACCATGTCGGCATGCCTTTTCGAGAGGCATTGGCTTTTGCGCACGATGCTTTGACAGGATTTGATTTGCGACAACATATTAAGATTTTTACGGCGGGAAAAGTTATTAATAGTTTTGATATGTTTCGAGCGCGGGCATTGGGCGCGGATGCGTGTTACTCGGCGCGGGCGATGATGTTGGCATTGGGCTGCATTCAAGCGTTGGAGTGCAATCGCAATACTTGTCCGACGGGCGTTGCGACGCAAGACCCAGAATTGGTGGCAGGTTTGGTCGTTTCGGATAAAAAAGTACGGGTTGCGCGGTTTCAGCAATCGACCGTGCATGGTTTTGTGGAATTATTGGGTGCGGCAGGCTTGGAACGCCCTGAACAAATTCGGCGTTCGATGATTAATCGGCGGATTTCGATGCAGCGCGTGATGCGATACGATGAATTATTTCCATATATGAAACAAGGTGTTTTATTAAAAGAGCAGACGATTCCAAGCGATTGGAAAATTTATATGGATGAAGCCAATCCGAATAGTTTTGACAAAACGTTTGAAGATTTGCAGATTTGATAGAGACTACATAAATTAGGTTACATGCTTGCTCTATTGGTAATCAATTATTTATAAGTGACTCTTTTTTTTTAATTCAGTCCAATATTTTGGCATAATATACATTAAAAATCCTGTATTTTGTGCCAAAATAGCGTTTAGAGAGCAGTTTTAGCAAAAATAACCTCATTTATATGAAAGAAATTTATCATAAAGCTATCCGTTTTGCGGGAGCAGCACATGGTCATCAGCGCATTACGGGGACACAACACACCTCTTACATGGTGCATGTCGCGATGGTGGCGGCGGAAATTACTTTTGCAGGGCATCAGACTCCCAATTTTAATTGGGATTTAGGTTTGGGTTGTGCATTATTGCACGATGTGGTGGAGGATACATCGGTTAGTTTGGAGGACATTCGGTTTAAATTTGGTCATAAAATCGCGGATGGTGTAGCTTCATTAACCAAAAATCCTGCTTTGCCGAAAGCGCAACAAATGTTGGATAGTTTGCAACGCATTAAGAATCAACCAGTTGAAGTGTGGTCGGTGAAATTGGCAGACCGTATATGCAATTTGCAAGAACCGCCCTCGCATTGGTCGATGGAGAAACGGAAATTGTATTTGGTGGAGGCAAAATTGATTTTAGACGTTTTGGGCGCGGGGAATGCCGTGTTGAAAACGCGCTTGATGGAGAAAATGGAAAATTATACACAGTATTTTTGACGTTGACGAACAAAACTTGCGTCAAGTTTCAAACTTGACGCAAGTTAATTTGTTGATTTTCAAAAATTTACATAAAAAATCTTAGTGTAGGATAAAAATATCAGATTTATGAATTTTATTTGCATTACGAAAATTAAATGTGCGATTATCAGAATTTCAAATTCAGACCATCGGCATTTAAATGCATTTACAAACTAAAAAGGATTCTTTTAAATTACCCGAAATGAAAAAAAATTTCAACGACTCCCTCCAATATGTCCGAGAACATTGGCAGGAGATGGTCAAAAAGTATCAAATTCCAAATACAAAAAAGGCGGTTTGGCAAATCGTTACGTCTTTTTTGCCTTTCATCGGCTTATGGATTTTGATGTATTATAGTTTAGCAGTGTCCTACTGGTTGACGCTCGGACTTGCCCTTTTGAATGCGTTTTTTTTAGTACGCATCTTCATCATTCAACACGATTGTGGGCATCAATCGTTTATGAAATCGCGCAAACTCAATGATATTATTGGTTTTGTGTGCAGTGGTTTCAGCCTGATTCCGTACAAATATTGGGCAAAAGCGCATAATTTTCATCACGGACATTGCGGAAGGCTCGAACCTGATATTCGGGATATTGGGGATATGCCTTTATTGACCGTCGAGGAATACCGCAATTTGCCTACCTTTCATAAACTCGCTTATCGCTTATTTCGGATGCCATTGATTCTATTGAGTTTAGGATCAGTGTATTACGTATTCATACATAATCGATTTTCTACCATTCAGCAACGCGGTTTTGAATTTGCGAAACGCTCTTTATTATGGAGTAATTTATTTATGGCAGGTTTGTATGCGGCAGGATTTTTAATTTTTGGAGTCGGCACTTTTTTGAAAGTGCATTTGCCGATTGTATTGATTTTTTCAGTCATGTCTTTTTTTGCATTTTACATTCAGCATCAGCACGAACAGGCGTATAAAAAATGGAAAGGCGAATGGGACTTCGTGATGGCGGCACTGAAAGGCAGTACGTATTGGAAATTGCCAAAAGTATTTCAATGGTTGACGGGCAATATTGGCATTCATCATATTCATCATTTGAGTTCGCTGATACCAAATTATAATTTGCAAAAATGCAAAGATGAAAACCCAATTCTGCAAGAATACGTTACGACCGTATCTTTTACGGGGAGTTTGAAATATTTCCTGAATAAATTGTGGGATGAGCAGCAAGGTCGAATGATTACTTTTCGGGAATATCGGCAATTATATGGTAGTACTTGGTAGTAATTCTCGGTTTTTCGGCACAGATTGAACAGATTAGACAAGATTTTCACAGATTTTTTTTTGACTTTCAATGCTTAAAATCAAAAAAAATCTGCGAAAATCTTGTCTAATCTGTTCAATCTGTGCCGAAAAGTATTTTTTGTCACAAAAATAATCGTCGAACCATGCCCATCCCCAATCCAAACATCATCATAATTGAGCCTATCCAAAAATAATTGATGCCCGGAAAAATGATTGCTTCCAACACGATATAATCATTGCGCGGTGCTTTATCGGCTATCGCAAACGGCAAAACCCGTTGAGCTTGCGGCACATCTTGCGCGATGTCAATGAAAATATTTTGCGTTGCGGGGTCAATTTTTTGAATCGAAAAGTGCAATCCAATATCGGGCATCCCATCTTTCAAAGTCATCGGGCGGTTTTCTCGAATCACGTATAACGGTTGTGCAAGCAGTTCGCCGACCATCAATTTAGCACTAAATGCCATATCTCCTGCCTCTTTTTTGTAATTCGGGTGTTCTGGATTTTGACCAAAACCTGCAAATCGAACTTTATGTTTTCCAATCATCGCCGAATCGCCCATTTTAAAACGATATGTTTTATAAACCAACGCGTTTTCAGAAGGAAACAGTTTTTCAAAAAAATCGTCTGTCAATTTGAACCGAAATCCTAATTCATTGACCGTCGCAGGAATGTTATTTCGATGACCATCTTGCTGCACACTCAAAGGTTCTATGGTGAAGGTACTATCTCCTTTTGAAACTTTTAGTTTTAAGCCAATCGCTAAACCACCTTCGTTCGGACGATAAAAATTTATTTTTTCAAACAATACAGTCCATCCTTGATATATTAAAGATTGATTTTGAGCTAATTGTGCATTTTCATATTTCAAAGTGGATTCTTCTTGTTCGCGGATTTTCGGGTCTTGGTCGGAAGGCGGCAAGGCGGCAATATGCGTAAACACATCTTTATTCCAATAATGTTGCGTTTGCGGATTGGTCGAAGCGATTTTTTCAAAACCTTTATTCCATAAAATATAGGGTTGCAACGTGAACGAATCTAATGCTTTTTCAAACTTTTTGTCTTTTTTCCTAAAAAAAACATTGAATGCCCGCGTATGTCCAAACGTCGTATCGCTCGTGTAAGTCACTTCATAATCATCATTCATCGGCATCGGCTTCCCTTTTAACAACAAAATGTTTTTATTCATTTGTTCTGGATTGAAATTCGCCATGCCGTCCATTACAAATTTGTTTTTGGAAACCCAATGTTTGTTCAACCCCGATGCCAAAATCCCAACGAGCATCAATCCAAACCCAACGTGCGAAAACACAGAAGCCGCTTGTTTCAAATGTCCGCGCAAGAAGAAAATCAGGTAATCCAAATTGGCTACCACCGTGAAAATGCCCGAAAATAAGAGCAAAATATATTGCCAAGCACTTGCATCAATCCAAGTCGCTGCTAACGCAGTTAAGCTACCAGCGATTAAAAGATTGATTCCCAAATGTTTATACAATGTTTTTTGGTAACTATCAAAATTCAAACCTTTGAATCGCAAGAATTGCGCCGCGCCCGAAAGTAAGCCAATGAACACGCCTATCCACAATTGATACTTATTATAATGACTCACGGGTTCGACGGGCGAGGTGAAACTCGGTGCTTTAAAATGGAAAATTTTGGCAAAAGCCGCGAATATTTTGTTATAAACTGGAATTGAAGTTGTAAACGTAATTAAAACGACGGACATCAGCAGCACTAATGCGCCGATGAACATCCAGAATTCTTTGCTCGACGCTTCTTCTTCTGTGGCGGGTGCGGGGATATTTTTGTGATGTTTCCACAACGCGCCGAAACCCATTGCCAAAAAGAACGCTTGAAAAAGGACTAATTGCCATTCTAACCCGATTTCCGAAAACGCATGTACGGAGGTATTGCCTAAAATCCCGCTTCTCGTCAAAAAAGTGGAGTAAACGACTAATAAAAAGGTTAAAATATAAAACAAAAAAGTGGCTTTTATGGAATATCCTGTTGCATTTGCGATTAAATGCGTGTGCAAACCTGCTATCAGCACCAACCAAGGCACTAACGACATGTTTTCAACGGGGTCCCAAGCCCAATATCCGCCAAAACTCAATGCTTCATACGCCCATGCGCCGCCCATCAAGATGCCTGTGCCTAAAACGGCGGTTGAAAACAACGTCCATGCCATCGAAGGGCGCAACCATTCGGTATAACGGCGCGTCCAAAGTCCCGCAATCGCGAAACAAAATGGAATGGAAGTCGAGGCAAAACCTAAAAATAAGGTCGGCGGATGAATCGTCATCCAATAATTTTGCAATAATGGGTTCAAACCTTTTGCCGAAACCGCTATTTTGGACAAATAATCGGCGGTTTTGAAAATCGGCGCATTCGGTTGTGTATCGCGGAGGAGTAAAAGCGGATTGCTGCCCCATTTAATAAGGTGTTCGCCAAACCCAAAATACAATCCTAACAACATACTTCCGAGAAAAAACTGGATGCTACTCAACACAGAAAGTGTTGAAGTTTCCCATTCGCGCCCGCGAACGAGCAAAATGCAGCCTAAAACGACGTGCCAAAACATCCAAAGTAGAAAACTGCCTTCCTGCCCTTCCCAAAATGCTGCAAAAATATAGCGAAACGGCAATTCGGTATCCGTATGCGAGTGCGCGTAGAAATATTCAAATTTTTTGTAAGTCATCACGTAAAAAATCGTTCCGATGACCGTCAAAACGCTGATAGTATGTGTTAAAAAAGCAATGCGTCCGAGTTTGCGCCAAGAGGCATAAGCAATAGCGTTTGTGCGGTTTTGCGTAGCAAAATAGTACGTCACCGCCGCCAACAATGCTGCTACAAAACTCAATACAATACAAAAATGACCAATTTGACCGGGCAAAAGGTTTTCGCCGATGTAATTCATTGTAAAAAATTAAGGCGAATGATAAATGATAAATGATGAATGATGAATATTTAAAAAATTGATTATCAATTTTTTAAATATTCATCATTCACCATTCATCATTCATCATTCATTAAAATGATTATTTTTTTTTCATGTATATTTCCTCGTCCTTATACTTGGACGGGCATTTCATCAACACATCGTTGGCGACGAAAGTACCATTTTTCATCTCGCCTGTGCAAACCACTTGCTCTGACAATTCAAAATCTTGTGGTTTTGCCTTCTTTAAAAGGACTTTTTGCTCCGTTCCATCCTTATCTTTGAGGTAAAAGGAGAACAAATCTGGATTTTTTTGAGGGTCATACTCCATCGGCTTATCTTTGGAAAGTTGCCCCGCGACTTTCACCAACGCGCCTTTTTCCGCCGCCTCTTTGAAAGACGCATAAGTTGCAAAATCGCCCGTCGCCGTACTCAATAAACCAATCCCAGCCGCAATCGCAATAATAGCGATAATATGTATTTTTTTCATGATAAAAAAATTTGAATCGTTGTGAAAGTAACCACAAAATTACACATAATTACAAACAAAAATGCCGACTGTTGCACTACGCCGACGTTTTATTAATTGATTTAAAAAAAAATAGGTTATTTTCGCTTTACAAAACCATACATTTTTTACTTTTACATCATGAAGCAGCAAAAAATTCTATTAATATTATGGGCAACAATTATTTGTTCGCCTATTTGGGCGCAAGCACCCAAAAAACCGAATGTCGCTGAAATCCGCGAATCGATTCGGAAACTTAATTTTCTGGGGTCTGTCCTCTACGTTGCGGCGCACCCCGACGATGAAAATACGCGTTTGATTGCATATTTGGCAAATCACGATTTGGCGCGCACGACTTACCTCTCGCTTACACGGGGCGATGGGGGGCAAAACCTGATTGGTACGGAATTGCGCGAGTATTTGGGTGTGTTGCGAACGCAGGAATTGCTCGCAGCGCGACGCATGGACGGCGGCTTGCAGCTTTTTTCTCGTGCGAACGACTTTGGTTTTTCCAAAACGCCTGAAGAAACCATGCGGATTTGGAATAAAAATGAAGTTTTATCGGATGTCGTTTGGGCGATTCGGCAGACGCAACCCGATATTATCATCAATCGTTTTTCGACGGATACTAAAATTGAAACGCATGGTCATCATACGTCGTCTGCGATTTTGAGCGCGGAAGCGTTTGATTTGGCGGGTAAAACGGATGCTTTTCCGCAACATTTGCAACAAAATCTAAGCGTTTGGCAACCAAAACGGTTGTTTTGTAACCAATCTTGGTTTTTTTATGGGCGCGAAAAGTTTGATGCGATGGATAAATCGCAATTTATCAAAGTGGATGTTGGCGTTTTTTATCCGTCGAAAGGCAAATCGAACAATGAAATTGCAGCAGAATCGCGGTCAATGCACCGTTGTCAAGGCATGGGCGCGTTGACGGCGCGGGGTTCGGATTTGGAATATTTGGATTTTTTGAAGGGGGATAAAAAAACAGTCAATCTTTGGGAGGGCATCAATACGACTTGGACGCGAGTGCAAGGGGAAGGCGCGCCGATTGCCAAAAAATTGGAAAAAATTTATAAAAAATTCGATTATGAACAACCTGCTTTGAGCATTCCCGTGCTCGTGGAAGTGCGCGATTTGATTCAAAAATTGCCCAATCAATATTGGAAAACAGTTAAATTAAAAGAAATTGAATCTGTAATTGGCTGGTGTTTAGGGTTTTACTTGGAAGCGACGACGAATGTATCTTCTGTAGTTGCAGGACAATCGTTGGAAATTAATTTAGAAGCCATCAATCGGTCGAATGTTCCGATGCTTTTAAAAAATATTTCGATTCGCGCTGCACAAGGGGAAAATCGGGTGGAAACGGTGGTTTTTGATACGATTTGCCAGCAAAATTTGACGGATAATCTTAAAAAATCGTTTAAATTTAAAACCAAAATCGTTGAAAATGCGTCGATTACCGCGCCTTATTGGTTGACGGAAATACCGAGTTTGGGCATGTATCGAGTGGATGCGTTGGCGTTGCGCGGGTTGCCGAACACGCCGCGCAATGTTTCGGTTACGGCAAATGTCGAAATCCAAGGTGCTAACATTCCTTTTACGGTCGAAGCGGTGTATCAACGCGCTGACCCTGCCAAAGGAGAAATTTATCGTCCGTTGGAAGTGACTCCTGCGGCTTTCGTCAACTTGACGGAAAAAGCATATATTTTTGCGAGTGATACGAGTAAAACGGTTCAAATTCGCGTCAAAGCGCAACGCGATGGTTTAAAAGGAACGGTTCGGTTGCAAATGCCGACGGGTTGGCGGTCAGAACCTTCGGAAATTGTTACCGAAATTGCTCAAAAAGAGGCGGAAAAAACGGTAACTTTTCAAGTTTTCCCGCCGAAGCAGCGCGATGAAGCGAGTTTGATTGCGACGATTCAAATTGGTGAAACGATTGTAAATCAATCGGTTCAATATATTGATTATGACCATATTCCAACGCAGACAGTGGTTCAAACGGCTTCTGCGCATTTGGTTCGGTTGGAAATTGCGAAAAAAGGCAATTTGATTGGCTATTTCGTGGGCGCGGGCGACGATATTCCTGCTTGTTTGGAACAAATTGGTTATAAAGTGCAATTGTTGGAAGATAAAGATTTCAAAGACGAGGCGAGTTTGAAACCGTTTGATGCGATTGTCATGGGCATTCGGGCTTACAATACGAAGGAAAAATTGAAATTTTATCATGCAAAATTGTTGAAATACGTAGAAAATGGAGGCAATTTGATTGTTCAGTACAACGTGAATGGGCGAGATTTGATGCTGAAAAATTTGGGACCCTATCCTTTTGAACTCAGTCGAGAGCGCGTTACGGTCGAAGAAGCACCGATTCGCGTCCTAAAAGCAGAACATCCTATCCTCAATGCGCCCAATAAAATTTCGGAAAAAGATTTTGATGGCTGGGTTCAAGAACGCGGTTTGTATTTTCCGAGCAGTTGGGATAAAAATTATGACGCGCCATTAAGTTGCAATGACCCGAATGAACCTGCTCGAGATGGTGGTTTGTTGGTGACAAAGTATGGAAAAGGTTACTATGTTTATACAGGTTACGCTTGGTTTCGGCAATTGCCTGCGGGCGTTTCGGGTGCGTATCGGATTTTTGCAAATATGTTATCACTTGGTAAATAAATTAAACCAGCAGTTTCCGCTTTGGAAAAATTAGGATACAAAGCGGAAATTGCTGTCATAAAAAAAACAAACTCATGTTATTCAAATTATTACTTTATACACACATCCTCGCAGGCAGTCTTGGTTTGCTAACAGGTACGTTCGTGATGATTTTAAAAAAAGGGGATGCAACACATCGTCGAATCGGCAGCATTTTCTCGTATGCGATGACCTTGAATGCTATTGTTTCGCTGATTTTAGCCCAAATGCACCCCAATCCGTTCCTATTTATTGTTGGTATTTTCAGTTTGTACCTCATTTTATCGGGGAATCGGATCTTGAAATTAAAACAAATAGACGAAAATCATCAACCGAATGCGCTTGATTGGGGATTGACGTATGGTATGTTGATAGCAGGGCTTGCATTTGTATTGTTGGGAAGCTACCAATTGTGGCATAACAATCTATTTGGAATCGTTTATTGGGTTTTCGGGAGTATTGGATTGGGTTTGGTTCGGCAAGATTTTCGATTTTTCAAAGGGCAGATTGAAGATAAAAAATATTGGTTAAAAACGCATTTGACTAAAATGATGGGTGGAAATGTTGCTGCTTTTACCGCCTTTTTAGTCGTGAATAATACTATTTTGCCAAGTGTAATAGCTTGGTTATTACCGACTTTTGTTGGAACGCTGTTAATTATTAAGTGGCGGCGCAATGCTTAACAGCCGTTCAATCTTAGTACGGGACAAAAAAAATCCGCGTAAATCCGTCCAATCCGCGTCCTCCGCGTTCCAATTCGCTCTACCGCTTTGATATAAATAAGGTAAACTTTTTTGCCAAAAATGCGTTTTATGGGGCAAAATGTATTCAAATTTTGCCCTTATGAGATTACTAAAATGGTCTTCCTTCGCTTTGATGATGGTTTTCCTAACCCTTTTGACACAAATTGGTGGTGTGGTTTTAGTGTTATGTTATCCCATTTTCCGCCACCTGCGCGCCCATTACCATCTAAAAAACATTCATCATTTTTTAATTAACATATTGATTTTCATTGCTTTATACGCACCAATAAGTGTATGGATAGTGCCGCCTATCGCAAAACGTTTTGGCAGAATCCGATTGACAACGACGGATAAAGGGATTTTGCGCCCCCATTCTATGTGGTATTCCGTGTTGAATCGAGATTATGTCGTTCCGAAATTAGCGGAAACGGCGCAGCGCGTTGCGACACGCTTGAATGCGGATTCTTCTAAAACCATTGTTTATTTTTTGGATGCCGCGTTTCCCTTTCGAGGCATGCCTTTGTTGCCCCATTTGAGTCATGGGGATGCACGTCAATTGGACGTTACCTTTTTCTATTTGAATAAAAATCAACAAATTACAAATGATAAACCTTCTACATCTGGCTACGGTTCCTACGAACAACCGCGTGTAGGCGAAGCACAAACGACCGAATATTGTAAAAAAAAGTTTAAAAATAAATTCTATGATTTTGCTCAAAACATCACTTTTGGCAGTCGAAAAGACTTGGTTTTTGACCCCAACCGAACCAAAAAAATCATTCAAACTTTCGCACAAGAACCCAATGTTCGCCGCATTTTTCTGGAACCACATTTAATTAAACGATTGAATTTCAAAGGTTTAGATAATATACAACCTGCGGGTTGTCAGGCAGCGCGCCATGATGACCATTTTCACGTACAGATTTATTGACCTCAAAAGGGTGAAATTTAATTTTTAGACCCAATATTATTCGGTTATGATACGAATGGAAGTACGGATTTTACAGATTTCACGGATGAATACGGATTTTGAGGACAAAAAATCCGTATTCATCCGTGAAATCTGTAAAATCCGTACTTCCATTCGTATCACAACCGAATAATATTTTGTGATTTTTTCTTTTGAGACAGCCACTTCATCATTTTATTGTTTTCTAAATTTCTGATAACTCTCAAAAATCCGTTTACATCCGCCAGACGGGTCGGAATGAATATAATCCTCCACCGCTATCTGCGTCCTGCGCCGCAATTCATCCATAACGGGTGTTGGAAACGTTTTAAATCGAATATTTTTTTGTTGCAATATCTCCACATAAGCCCTATTTTTTTCCAAAGCCATCCGATACAATCGCTCATTATATCGGTCAATCATCAATTTGACAATTTCTTGTCCATAATCGTCCAATTGACTGAACGCCTCTTTATTCGCCAATAACACCCAAGTACTGTTCCACGAATTCCAACTGTCGTAATAATACATGCCAACATGATGTAATCCCAATTGATAATCATCATACGGTCCCATAAATTGCGCGGCTCGATTGCGTTCTCGGTCATCGCTCATAAACGCATAAATTTCACTCGGTTTCGATTCCTTAATTGTCACCCCCAAACCTTGCAAAATGTCCCCCGCCAAACCAGCAGTCCGAATCCACATGCCCTTGAAATCCTCCACATTGCGGATTTCGCGATTGTACCAGCCCCCTCTTTGCTCACCCGAATTCCCACAAGGGAACGGCAACAACCCATGTTGGGCATAAAGTTGCTCCCAAAGTTGCAATCCTTCGGCGCGCAACCACTTATCCACCTCGTCATGCTTCATGCCAAAAGGCACAGAACCAAAAAAAATAGAGCCTTTGATGTCATCCTTAAAATAATTCGGACTCGTATGCAATAATTGGATTTGATTGTCCTTCACCGCTTGTAAATATTGAGAAGTGCGCGCCAAAGGCATTTCATCCCATTCGATGCGCAACCGTCCTTCCAACCGTTGGTTTAAATCATCGACTAAATGGTGTATTTCCTCATAAATAATCCCATTTTCACGGCTCCAAGTCATACTAATTTTCCAAACGGGGATAATCGCAGCAGGTGGCATCGGTTGTGCAGCAGGCGCGGCTGTAACAGACTCAATCACTGGATAAGGCTCCTTGATTTGAACCAAATCATATTTGTTTTTAGAGCTTCTATGAAATGCTTTAATTTTGGTAAATTGCGGTTGAGGCAAACGATATTCTAATCTACCTTGATCCGCAGGACATTTACCCGTATAAATGGTATTGCCTAATTGCACTTCAATTTCAAAGTCGCCTCCTTTGATAAGTTCCGTGTTCCATCGAAAAGAAAGTCTATCTTGGACACGCTCCATATCGCAAGTTTTGGGCAATTGCGTCCAACTCACCGTTGCAAGGGTTAAACCGTAAATGCAACATAGTATTTTTTTGAACATTTTGTTGAAAATTGTAAAATGAAAGATGGATTTAGGTGATTTTGCACTTTTAAATAACACAAAAACGCATGCAAATTATAAAGAATCTTGCATGTTATTACAGAAAAGGCTTATTTTTAGGATAATTATTTTACAAGGTTTAAGCTGGAAAATAATTATCTTAAAATTTGTCATTCTTAGGCTTTACCTGCGATAAAAGGGCAAAATATAAAATTTCTAACCATGCACGAATTAACAAATGACGAATATCGGCAACTTTTAGCTGCAACGATTCGATATGTGACTCAAAATAATGGAACTATAGAAGATGCGCGGGATGTTTTGCATCAAACCTTGCTTCGGTTTTACGATAACGGGATGCGTTATGAAAATCAGGGGCATTTTATAGCGTTTATAGCCCATATCGTTCAAAGGCGTTGGATAGACCACCTGCGCAAAAAAGGACGAACGCCTTTTATTTGGGATTATGATTTTGAGCGAAATGGCAGTGAAACCATTGATTTTGAACAAAATATAGATTACAATACAGCTTTAAATAATGCCGATTGGTCGAATGATGAAACGGCTGTTATCGACGCATTATTTCACCAACCGCATCTTTTGAAAAAGTATAAAGGCTATCGACGCTGGGACGATACGGCGTGTAAAGAACGGTTAGAACGAGTTTATATAGAAGGATTGGATAATAAAGCGGTGGCGGCATTGGAAAATATTCAACAAAACACTTTCAATCAACGCTTAAAACGGTGTCGAGACCATTTTATTCAGTTTTACAAAAACTTATAATGCCTTTGTAAGTTGTTAAAATTTTAAAATACCGATTCAGTTTTAAAATATAGTTTTTTTAATACAAATTTTATAAAAATAAGTTAAAATTTAAATATTATCATCCATGAAGGTTGACGAAAAAACGCATGAGGCAATTCAAAGATACCTGACTCAACAAATGTCTCCCTCTGAAATTGCACAGTTTGAGCAAGAAATGAAGGATGCTCCCGAAATTGCGCATGAAGTCCGCGAATGGCGCGAATTTCGAGTGGTTGCCAAGCACAGCACTTTGTTGGAGCGCGCAACGCTTTTCGATACTTGGTCGAAGAATATAGATGGCTCAGAGCCGCTCAATGAATATGATAAACTTTTTGAATCTAAATCTGCCGCGCCTTCCCTTTGGAAAAAATGGTTATTGGGTAGTTTTAGCCTTGTTTTATTAGCAGGCGGAGCGTATTTAGGGCATAAGTGGTGGCAAAATAAGGTATTTTTGCAACAATCTATCTCCATTTCCAAGGTTTATACGAAGCCATTAGTGAATTTTGTGGTTTTTGCGGCGGGCAGCGATACGAGTTTGAAGCCCATGTTGCGCCATTATGACGCGGGCGAATATGCCAAAGCAGTACAATTATTTGAATCCAAGGCGATTTTGAAGGCAGATAAAACGGCTCAATTGTATGCAGGCGTGAGTTGTTTATTGAATGAGCAGCCTAAAAAAGCCTTTTTATTGCTGCAACCGCTTACGACACATTCTTTTTTTTACGCAAATGAAGCGTTATTTTATTGGGGATTGGCAGGATTACAACTTGGAAAACGCACGGAAGTCCGTCAACAATGGATGCAATTTCCTGAAAATAATCATTTTAAAACAAAAATAGATGGTATTTTGAAACAATTATAATTAAAAATGACTCCTTTGGGATAGGATGGAAGTACGGATTCAACGGATTACACGGATTCGTACGGATTTTGGGTCAAAAAAAATCCGTACGAATCCGTGTAATCCGTTGAATCCGTACTTCCATCCTATCACAAAGGACAAACTTTTTTTATTCCGAATTTTCAAGAAACAAGAAACATTTATTCCGAATTTTCCCTAAAAGCAAAATTGCTTTCTACTCTTGCGCCTATATATCTTTGCAGTATTAAAATAAAAAAAAAGTATAAATGAAAGCAATAATTTATATCATTTTAGGCATTTTTTTGATGTTGTCTCCGCGCCAAAGTTGGGCAATTATGGGGCATCAAACGGCTGTAACCACCCAAAAAACGGTGACAAGTAGCTCTCAAAAGTCAAAATGGCGCGGAAAACAAAAAGCGCGGGTGCATTCGCCCGTCGTTACTTTCTTTACGGTTGCAATTGCCAGCGTTTTGTTGCTGATAGTTGGGCTTGTTTTGGTGAATTGGTGGATGATTATCTTAGGCGCGATTGGCGTTTCGCTCATCATTTTGTTCATATACTTACTTTCACACATGGCTTGGCGTTAGCAGCAGCTTATTTTCAAAAAATCCCAATCTCGGCGCGCTTGCGACCTTGCCGAGATTGGGATTCACGTATTTTTGATCCACAAAATAACACAATTTCGACAAAATAAATACCTATTTTCCAATAAAACCTTATTTTTGCATCGTCATCCTACAATGATACAACGTAACATTATCTATGAAACCACTAAATTAAAAACATGGAAATCAGTTTTGATATTCGCGGTTATTTGAAACCGTATGAAATCATTGAGATGAACCCTCTATTGTTTGAAACAATTTTTGTTGAATCTTTTGAAGAAAGTGTATCCAGAAGGCTTATTTTTGAAGCATTTCAAAGATACAATTCCGAATTGAGTGCAATTATCAAAGAACCCTATTTACAATGGGTTGATGGTAGCTTTGTTACAAATAAAGAAAATCCAAATGATATTGATATATTAACATTTATCGACTATCGAATTTATAAGCGTTTTGAAAAGGAAATTGATGCAAAATTTAGTAAATACTCCGTGAAAACCCATTTTCAAGGCATAGATGCTTATACGGTTTGGGCATATCCAGAAAATCATACCTTTTACAACGTTTATCGTTCCGATTACGCTTATTGGCAAGAATGGTTCAGTTATTCGAGATATAATCGCGCTAAGAAAAGGTTTCCAAAAGGATTTATTCAAATGATAATCAATTAGTTATGGAGCATCAATTTTTAAATATAAAATTTGTTCGAGTCGCAGAACTCTTACAGAATATCGAAAAAGTGAATACTATGATTGAAATGCACGAGCAAGTAACGCATAATCAATCTATGATTCGTCAATATCATTGCCAAAAAGATGAATTTTTGGCGGAATTGCAAGAAATTTTTGTTGCCTTAAAATTAACAGTTGCTCGAGCTGCTTAAATTTTTTAGGGCATATTTGTTTTTTTAATGCAAATTTGCATTGTTTTTCCACAAAGCAAACTTGCAAAAAATGTACGATATCATCATCATCGGCGGCGGGCCCATCGGTTTAGCCTGCGGGCTGTCCGCGAAACAGGCAGGATTATCCTACCTCATCCTCGAAAAAGGCGCGTTAGTCCATTCCTTATATCAATATCCGTCGAATATGACTTTTTTTTCGACTTCGGAACGATTGGAAATTGGCGAAATCCCATTTGTTTCTAACAATTCCCGTCCGACGCGTTCCGAAGCATTGGAATATTATCGCCGAGTCGCGCAATCTCGACAACTTCATATCAAACTTTTTGAAAAAGTAGAACAGGTTGAAGCAATACTTGATGAAAATGCTTATGTTATAAAAACTTCTAAATCAACTTATTCTGCTAAAAAAGTCATTATAGCAACGGGTTTTTACGATATTCCAGTATTAATGAATGTGGCGGGGGAGGATTTGCCAAAAGTCTATCATTATTATAAAGAACCTCATTTTTATTATGGTCAAAAAGTGGTTGTGGTCGGCGCGAGCAATTCTGCGGCGGATGCCGCGTTAGAAATTTTCCGAAAAGGCGGCGATGTAACAATGGTCATACGAGGGCAAGAAATCAGTCATCGTGTGAAATATTGGGTTCGACCTGACATTTTGAACCGCATTCAAGAAAAAAGTATTCAAGTTTTTTACCAATCAACGGTGCATTCTATTCAGCCGAATACGGTGAAAATCAATACATTAGAAGGTATTCAAACGATTGAAAATGATTATGTATTAGCCTTAACTGGTTATCAACCCGATTTTGATTTTTTGAAAAAAATGGGTATTGACCTTTCACAAGATGGGAAATTTCATCCTAATTACAATGTCGAAACGCAGGAAAGCAATTTGAAAGGGATTTATCTCGCAGGAGTCGTGTGCGGAGGCATGGATACGCATAAATGGTTTATTGAAAATTCGCGGATTCATGCAGAGCAAATCTTAAAACATATTAAATCCACGTTAAATTCCGTTCAACAAGGTTAAAAAGCGTTAAAAAAGAGTCCAATTTTGCGCAAATCGGTAACAAATCCAACATTGAATCGTCTTTTTACTGAACTTTGAATCGCTATCGCGTCCACACGGCGCACCAATGAAACGATTTTTTTCAAACTTTAAAGATTAAGAACCATGCAAAAAATTGGACTTTTGACGGCATTTGTTGCCCTACTTTTAACAAACAATGCTTTCGCGCAACGCGAACAAACGCTTTTCAAAAACGCAGGCGGCTTGAGTGGCGTTTGGGCGGGCATGAATTATTATGGTGCAGGTTTCGGCGAGAAATATGGCACGTATCAAGGCGGGTTTTGGGGATTAGAATTTGGCAAAACCCTTTTAATTGGTGGTAATCACTACCAAATCAATAACGAACGCTTAAACAATAAAAATAATACCACGAATACATTTAGTTTGCAATCGAACGGTTTGTTGCTCAATTATGCGATAACGCCTTCCAAAGCGGTGCATCCCAACCTAAGTTTAGTGGCTTCTCGGGCGACTTTGAAATTGAATGATGGCACTACGGATAAAGTTTTCACGCTGGAACCCACGATTGGTGTTGAGGCAAATGTCTTGCGGTGGTGTCACGTTTCCGTCAATGCGGGGTATCGCTTCGTGGCGGACAACAAATTAGTTGGTTTTAATGATACAGATTTTTCGGGCGCGTTTGCGGAAGCCAAATTAAAATTTGGTTGGTCTTGGGGACACCCTTTGAATTAGGATTAAATAGAATTTTTTGGGGATTAAATGGGATTGATTTTTTTAGGATTTACAGGATTTGTAATCTTGAAATCTAATTTATCTCAATATTACAAATCCTGTAAATCCCAAAAAATCAATCCCATTTAATCCCAAAAAAATCCCATTTAATCCCAATTCCAAGGATTTAAAATGAAAAACTTGCGTCAAGTACCACTCGACGCAAGTTTTTTTATTATGGAAACGTTATCAGATGCAATCTACACACAGATGCGCCACTGATTAACGACGATTCCAACGATCTTCACGGTCGCCACCAGTACGGTCACGGTTAAAGCCGCCGTCACCACCACGGTCACGGTTGAACCCACCAGTACGGTCGCCACCACGGTCACGGTTGAAACCACCATCGCCACCGCCACGGTTGAAACCACCGCCGCCACCGCCACGGTTGAAACCACCACCGCCGCCGCCGCCTTTGTTAAAGCCGCCACCACCGCCGCCTTTACGGTCGTCGCCACGAGGTGATGCTTCTTTAACAACAATCGTGCTGCCATCTAACTCTGCGCCATCGAGTTTCGCAATCGCTGCTTTCGCTTCTTTATCATCGGGCATTTCAACGAAACCGAAGCCTTTAGAGCGACCAGTTTCTCTGTCCATGATAACGTTAGCAGAATCAACATCGCCAAATTCCGCGAACGCATCGCGCAAACCGTCGTTAGTTGTCTTAAAATTTAACTTTGCTACGAAAATATTCATCTAAAAAAAATTAAAGAAAAAAAAATAAAAAAATGCAAAAATAAACAGTTTCACCCTTTGGCTGTTGGACGAATCCAGTCACTTAACGGCAAATCCGTGGGGCAGTCGAAGTGTATGAAACGAAACAGCGGCGAGCCGCGCTCATACCGAAGCGCGTAATTGTACGAAAATTATAATGCCCACTACCGGAAATCATCAAAAACCCGATATCCTATCGAAAATATAAGAACTTTTGCGTGAAAGGTTGAGTTCTATCGGTCGGAAAAAACTGTCTCCTAATACTTTGTTGCTTTACGGACAAATGTAGTCGCTATATGAATATAATGCAAATAAATTTGCGTTAAAAACGTAAATATTTCAAACTTTAACATTTGCCGCCTTCTAAAAAAGAAGAAAAACGGATTAGATATTCCATTTTTACTAATTTTGGGGCAAAATTGGTTATAATATTTGATACACAACGCATTTTAATTTGTTTTTTTTTAAAAAAAACGATTTTTTTTTAAATCCTGTTCCTTTATTAAACGAGGGCATGTTTTGTTTATTGTACGCGTTCAAAAGGGAGGCAATTTTTTTAAAATCGAAATCCTTTTGAACGGTGATTTTTTGGGGGATTTAAAAAACCACCATTCAAACAATTACTAAAAATCTAATATGAAAAAAACGTTCACGATTTTATGTTTGTTGCTCGGCGTTAAAAGCACCATGATGGCGCAAACGGGCAACAATTGTGCCAATGCGATACCTGTCGCGGTGGGGACGACGTTGTTGGATTCGATTACGGCGATGTCTGCGACGCATACCGATGCACGCAAGGCGAAATGGTACAAATACACGCCTGCAAACGATGGTTTGATGACGATTCAATCTTGTTTGCAAGGGTCGGACACGCGATTGTGGGTGTATGTTGGGCGTTGCGATTCGTTGGTGCAGTTTGGGGCGAGCGATGATGATTGCGAATATTTGGCTTCGAGTCCGCATTTGCGGGCGGCGATGTGGACGAAAGCTGTCAAAGCGGGGCGCACTTATTATATGGAGTGGGATAATCGTTGGGATTCGATGCGCTTTTCGTTCACTTTGCAATTGTCCAACTACACGCCGACCGTCGGGCAGGCTTGTGCGACGGCGATAACGTTGCCTGTTGCGGGTGGGACGATTCATGTGGATTCCTTGACGGGGGCTTCGGCGACACGCGGCGATGCCACTAAATCCAACTGGTATAAGTACACCCCTGCGCGCACAGGGCGTTTAGGCATATCATCTTGTGGTGGCGGTACGAATACACGTTTTTTTTTATATAAAGGCACTTGTGGTGCTTTGACGGCGATTGGCGATGGCGATGATGATTGTCCAATGTCGCCGACGGATGCTGCGAAATTGGCTTCGTCGGTGGCGGATGTGTCCGTTTTGGCGAATAACACCTACTTTTTGGAATGGGATGATGCGGGTTCGGATAAAGGATTTGATTTTAATGTTTCGTTTGATGTGGTCAATGGTTTGAAGGAGGCGGATTGGGTGCACACCATATATATATATCCAAATCCAGCTTCGATTTCGTTTAAAACAGAATACGAATTTATTGGAAATCAATCTGTTACGTTACGGGCTTTCAATTTGACGGGGCAATTGGTTTTCCAACAAATGCTGCCTGAAAATCATTCAGGCACGACTGAAACGGATGTATCTAATTGGAAATCAGGAATATACATATTAGAATGGAGCAACGGCACACAACAAGTGCGTCGAAAATTAGCTGTCGGTCTGAATTAGGAATTTATCCTTGTACGAGACAAAATTATGATACAAATTGAAACGCGGAGGACACGGATTTTGCAGATTTACACAGATTTTTTGGAATTTATGCTGGATTTCCAACATAAATTCCAAAAAATCCGTGTAAATCTGTAAAATCCGCGTCCTCCGCGTTCCAATTCGCTCTACACGTACTAAAATCCTAATTTATGTCATTTTTAAAAAAAATGTTTTAAAATGAATCACCTAATACACGAAACCAGCCCTTATTTGCGCCAACACGCGCATAATCCTGTGGAATGGTACGCTTGGAAACCCGAAGCATTTGCCCGAGCAAAGGCAGAAAACAAACCGATTTTGGTCAGCATCGGTTATTCGACCTGTCATTGGTGTCACGTCATGGAGCGCGAATCTTTTGAAGACATTGAAACAGCTCGTTTTATGAATGAATATTTTATTAATATCAAAGTAGATAGAGAAGAACGCCCTGATGTAGATCAAATTTATATGGAGGCTTGTCAAATTATTTCGGGAAGTGGTGGCTGGCCTCTCAACGCTTTTTTGACTCCCGAAGGTCGTCCTTTTTTTGCGGGGACGTATTATCCGCCGTCTCCTGGTTATCAGCGACCGTCTTGGCGACAAGTTTTAACGAATTTGGCAACTGCTTTTAAAACAAATCGCGCTATGGTCGAAGAACAGGCGGCTAAAATGACTGAAATTATTCAAGGTTCGGATGCGAATATGGTGCGCAAAGTGGAAATGAATTGGGGCAAAGATGCCATTGATTTAATTGAAAATCAATGGTTTAAAAAAGATTTATCGCAAAAAATATATAAAAATTTATACAATCGTTTTGACCGAGAGGAAGGAGGTTTTGGGGGCGCGCCGAAATTTCCAAGTACGATGAGTTTGCAATATTTGGCAGCATATTATTTTTACGAAAAAACGCCTGCGGCTTTAAAACATTTGAATTTAAGCCTCGAAAAGATGATTCAAGGTGGGATTTATGACCAAATTGGAGGCGGTTTTGCGCGTTATGCGACGGATGCCGCTTGGTTAATTCCGCATTTTGAAAAAATGTTGTATGATAATGCGTTGATTATCAGTGTTTTATCGGATGCTTATCGGTTGACAAAGAAAAATATTTACAAAGAAACCATTGAAGAAACGTTGGAATTCGTTCAACGAGAAATGACGGCTCGAAATGGTGGTTTTTACGCGGCGTATGATGCCGATTCAGAAGGCGAAGAAGGCAAATTTTATGTTTGGGACATGGCTGAAATCAAAACAATATTGGGTGAAGATGCAGATTTATTTTGCAAATTTTATGGTTGTGTAGAAGGCGGTAATTTTGAAGGGCAGAATATTCTTTGGCGACCCTATGATGAAACGGAACAAGAAGAACTTTTTGAGGGTTTAGACGCGGATAAAGCACATAAAATATTGGAACGTTCGCGTAAAAAATTATTAAAAGTGCGTGCGAAACGAGTGCCGCCCAGTTTGGATAATAAGATTATTTTATCATGGAATGCGTTGATGATTTCGGGCTATTGTAAAGCGTTTTCCGCGCTGGGCAATGATGCGTATCGGGCGGAAGCGATTGGGCAGACCGAATTTATTTTAAATAATTTCGTGCAAGACGAACCCGATTCCTTGTGGCACACGATGCAATATGACACTGCGCAAAAACACTTGATGCCACAATATGATGCGTTTTTAGATGATTATGCGTTTTTTATAGAAGCGTTGTTAGATGTATATGAAATTTCGTTTGATAAAAAATATTTGTTTCAAGCACGTCAATTTGCGGACAAAGTGATTCAATATTTTTGGGATGAAAACCAACATTTATTTTATTTTACGTCGGCACAGCAAAAGGATATTTTGTTGCGCAAAAAAGATTTGTACGATAGCGCAACGCCTTCGAGCAATAGTACAATGGCAAAAAATTTATGGCGATTAGGGCATTTTTTTGAACGCGCTGATTATAAACAATTGGTAATCAAAATGTTATCATCGGTACAAGCGTCGGTTGAAAAATATCCATCTTCGTTTTCCAAATGGGCATCTGTTTTTCTAAACGTGATTCATCCAACTTCGGAAATTGCCATTTTAGGCGAAAAGGCGTTTGAACAAGCAAAAAAACTGCAAAAATATTTTTTGCCAAATATTGTTTTGATTGTATCAGAAGTTGCAGATGATAGTTTGCCATTATTGAAAGACCGATTTATGGAAGGAAAAACCTTATTCTATTTGTGTCAAAATGCGAGTTGTCAGATGCCTGTGACGGCAATAGCCGATTTATTAAAAATGCTGAATGTAAAATAAAGTTCATATAGGCGAATTGGAACGCAGATTTTATGGATTTTTTTTGGAACACATAGTTACATAGGACACATAGATTTTTGGAACACATAGTTACATAAATATGCGTAAGGCTTAATTTATGTAATTTGTAAAATTTTCAAAATTGGTTCGATCCTTTCGATTTTCATAGGTCGCATGCTGATAGAAAAGCGGAATAAAATCTACCCAGTCGTCTTGTTG